>CAZWEA010000061.1:0-18176 GCA_964632635.1 uncultured Cocleimonas sp.
ACAGATAGATGGCAAGGTGATCACATCAAGAGGTCCGGGTACTGCGATGGATTTTGCCTTAACATTAATTGAAGTTCTATTAGGGAAAGATGCTAGGAATCAAGTCGAAGAATCTTTGCAAAGATAAGCTATATGGCACCCCCGCCTTTTTTTGATAATTGTCGTATTTATCGCTGAGCTTACGTTGGTCTCCCTTGTCTATACACTCCACCGATATTCTATTAAAATAAGAAGCACAGATTAATAATAAGGGCTGTCACATGATTCTCGGAATTCTTGGTGTAATTGTAACTATACTCATTTTACTTAATCGCCTTGCCAATGCAGGTATTGACTTGGGTTGATAGAATTGCGGGTGTCCAATATTTTCTTTAACCAACTATCATATAAAACAAAAATATATTTGGCTAAAAACCAAGAGCTTTATAGTATTCCAGAAGTATCTGATATTATGAGAAATACACCTATTAAAGAAAGGATATGAAATGTTTGAACCTATAGCATCAGTTGAAAAATACAAACAAGCATTACTTAATCTAAGAGACAAGAAGAAATTTAGTACAACTAAATATCTTGAAATGATTCGGGCACAGTATTACTCCAAAGACCATACAATTACTTCAACACAAATAGCAGAAGAAGTTGGGTTTAAAAACTACAATGCTTCAAACCTTCAATATGGAAAAATGGCGCATGAAGTAGCTGACTATTTAAGTTTTAAGCCTGAAAATGCATCTTATGGTCACCCTATGTGGTTTTTCACACTATCAACTTATAACGAAGAAAAAACAGATAATGGTGACGGTCACTTTGAATTTATAATGAGACCTGAACTTATCCAAGCACTTGAAGAAATGAATTGGGTAAAAATTAAGTAATGAGTGACCTGCAAGCAATACTTAGCTCGCGCAAGTCAGGCAATGAACTATTTCATGAAAATGGTAGTTCAACAGGAGGTAAACTTCTTTCCTTTTGGCAATGGTCATCCTCTGAGTTGGTAGGTAATGCATTAAGAGGAGTTCTTGCTGAGTATCTTGTTGCTTCTGATATTGGTTGTGTATCTGAATTACGGCAGGAATGGGATGCTTACGACTTAATAACACAAGAAGGAATTAAAGTTGAAGTTAAATCTGGCGCATATATCCAGAGCTGGAAACAAGAGAAACTATCTCCCATTCGTTTTGGTATTCAGCCAACCTATGGCTGGAATGCAGAAACAAATTCAAGCACAGATATTAAAAAACGTCAGGCAGATGTTTACGTTTTTTGTGTTCTTGCTCACAAAGAACAACAAACAATTGATCCAATGAATGTTGCACAATGGGAGTTTTATATTTTGGCTACATCTGTACTCAATCGTGAAGTTCCAAAGCAGGCAAGCATTGCATTATCTAGCTTAGAAAAGCTTACCCCAATTAAAGTGCAATACGGAGATATTTATACTACGATCAAAGCTGAATTTTCAAACAAAACCTAACATACTCATCATAAAAGTTAATTTAGCTTTACTCTTAAATGAAGGTCTAAGATCACTTATGGGGTCACTGATTAAATGGATTAGACTTGATCAGGGGTTCTCATATGGCACCCCCGCCTTTTTTTGATAATTGTCGTATTTATCGCTGAGCTTACGTTGGTCTCCCTTGTCTATACACTCCACCGATATTCTATTAAAATAAGAAGCACAGATTAATAATAAGGGCTGTCACATGATTCTCGGAATTCTTGGTGTAATTGTAACTATACTCATTTTACTTAATCGCCTTGCCAATGCAGGTATTGACTTGGGTGGTTTCAATCCTTTTTTGTGGCATCGTCGTAAGAAATGGAAAGATAAACTTGAAGGCAATCCAATCTACCAGATAGATAGCCCGATGGATGCGGTTGCACTTTATATGGTCGCTGTAGTCAAAGCCGATGGTGATATGACGAAAGAAGATAAAAGCCACTTGCTGGATTTATTCTGTAGTGAATTTCACCTTACTGATAAAGAATCATCTAACTTGTTGATTTCTAGTTCCCACTTATTAGGTAATGGGGACGAAGCACAAGATAATGTTGCAAAGGTGTTTGAGCAAAGTATGGAGAATTTCACAGACTCACAAATGAAATCATCACAGGAATTAATTAGAAAAGCAGCGGGTGATTTAGAAAAACGCCCCGAAGAAACACACAAAATAATCCATGATGTACAAAAAGCATTTGAGTCAGTTAGCAAAACACAAGATTGGTAGTACAGAATAACTAGTTTTCTCTCTTGAATACGGTAGAATCCCTGCCATGAATATTCGCACTTACCTCGATAAGAAAATCGCTCAGGCTCTGCACGATGCAGGCGCTGTAAATTCACCTGCTGTGGTAAAAGCTTCAGCGCGTCCTGAGTTTGGAGATTATCAAGCTAATGGCATAATGGGTGCAGCCAAAAAGCTCAAAATGAATCCTCGTGATCTCGCCACTAAGGTTTTAGAGATTCTTGATCTTTCTGATATCGCTGAGAAGTTAGAAATTGCAGGGCCTGGTTTTATTAATATCCATCTGAAGGACTCGTGGTTACAGGCGGAAACTGAAACGACACTCGCTTCAGATTTATTAGGCATAGAAAAAACTACCAATATTCAAAACATAATCATCGACTATTCAGCGCCCAATCTTGCTAAAGAAATGCATGTGGGGCATTTACGCTCTACCATTATCGGTGACTCAATCGCACGCGTATTAACGTTTGTTGGGCATAATGTGATTCCACAAAATCATGTCGGTGATTGGGGAACTCAATTTGGTATGTTGTTGACCTTCCTTGAAGAACAAAGTACTTCAGAGCAGGGTGCAGATATTTCCATTCAGCTTGCTGATTTAGAAAAATTCTATCAGGCTGCCAAAGTACGTTTTGATGAAGATGAAGTCTTTGCTAAAACGGCCCGTGAAAATGTTGTCAAACTACAGGCAGGTGATGAACAGTTTTTAAAGCTTTGGAAACGATTTATTGATATATCCTTGGATCATTGTGATGCCATTTATCGTGTGCTAGGCGTGTTGTTAACACGTGATGATGTTATGCCAGAGAGTGCTTATAATAACGACCTTGCCAATGTGATAACCGACTTAGATAAAGCAAAACTATTGACTAAAGATCAAGGTGCACAATGTGTCTTTCTTGATGAGTTTAAAGGCAAGGATGACAAAATCATTCCAATGATTGTGCAAAAGTCAGATGGCGGTTATCTCTACGCAACCACTGATCTTGCAGCACTTCGTTATCGTCATAATGAACTCAAAATGGATCGTGGTTTATATCTTGTTGATGCGCGTCAAAGCTTGCATTTAAAACAAGTGTTTGCAGTGGGTAAGCAAGCGGGCTTCCTGCCAGAAAAAACCCAATTAGAGCATATGGCATTCGGTACCATGATGGGCAAAGATGGTACCCCATTTAAAACCAGAACAGGTGGTACAGTTAAATTAATTGATCTGCTGGATGAAGCGCAATCACGTGCCTTTGATCTTGTCTCTAAAAAGAACCCAGACCTAGATGAAGAAAGCCGTAGAAATATTGCTAAAACAGTCGGTATTGGCGCCGTAAAATATGCTGATTTAAGTAAAAATCGAACATCTGACTATATTTTCAACTGGGATACGATGTTAAGTTTTGAAGGTAATACAGCACCATATTTACAATATGCATATGCACGAATTCAAAGTATTTTCCGTAAGGCAGAATTTAAAGTAGGCGAGAATAGCGTAAAAATTATTATTAAAGAACCTGCTGAACGCCAGCTTGCAATAAAGTTACAGCAGTTAATTGAAGCCATTGAGGTCGTAGCTAAAGATGGTACACCAAATCTTTTGTGTAACTATCTCTATGAACTTGCGGGCAACTTTATGACATTCTATGAGGCTTGCCCAATAATGAAAGCAGAAGATGATATAAAACAAAGCCGTTTGCAATTGTCACAGCTAACGGCAGACACTTTGAAGACAGGCTTGGGGTTATTGGGAATTGATGTGATGCAAAGGATGTAAGTGAAAGCCAGAAACTCTTGTATGGCATCCCCCCCTTTTTTAAACAATTGCATTAGAATCTGTATCTATTTTTAAATACTTATCTTAATTGTCGCATTTATTCAAGACAAGCTAATGACTAGTCGATACTGTGGAATAATTCTAATATAAGATTATTCTAGGAGTTTTAAATGATGCAATTAGCTTACACAATTCTTTATGTTGAAAATGTGGAACAGACACTTGAGTTCTACGAAAAAGCTTTTTCGTTAAAACGTAAAATGTTACATGAAAGTGGCGATTATGGTGAACTTGATACGGGGAACACGACACTATCATTTGCTTCATTGGAGTTGATGCAGCAAATAGGTAAAAATCCATCTAGTCCCAAGAAAGGCAGTCCTGCTTTTGAAATCGCTTTTACGACAAATGATGTTACAGCCTCAATCAATACAGCACTTGAAGCTGGAGCCGAACTGGTACAAGAAGCAGAAGAAATGCCATGGGGACAGACCACAGCCTATGTCAATGACCAAAATGGTTTTCTAGTTGAGATATGTACGCCTATGACTTAACCTATCCAAAACTAAATATCAGAAGCAAATCCTGCTGAAAATAATTGCTCACTTTGCATTGTTTCAGGCGTTAATTGAGAAGGACTGATCGCCAACCAGCGACGTAATTCTCTACTCATATGTGCTTGATCAGAAAAACCTAGGGTAGCTGCAATTTCTACCAGAGATGTCCCTTGTATAATTGCTCTTCCTGTTTTTCTGACTCGAGCTAACTGCAACCAGAAAATTGGTGTTTTACCTGTTTCTTTCAAAATTAATCGCTGTAAACTTCGCTGGCTTACACCGAGTTCCTTAGCACTTTGTGATACGCTACTTGCATTGGAGGCTAGACAGGAAAGAGCATCATCAAGTGTAGGAGACAGGCTCGTATACTGATCAATTCTGTCATAAATTTCACTACGGCTAAAATGTTTGCCTAAAACTGAGGAAAGAAGTTTTTCTTGGTTTATGCGGGTGCCTGGTTTTAGGCGATACCCTTTGAAAATATCTCCACTGCTAGTGGAAATGTTGCTAGTATTTTCAGCTAAAGGGGATATGAACCAGTGTGGTTTTTGTGTAAGTGTTTGTTTGAAAATAAGATCACGGCATCCATCTGGAATGATGGGAAGAATCATTTTTTTAGATGCTGTAGAGTCCCATTCTTGTAATATATTATTTCTCATTAATTGCCTTTTGCCCAAATGAAGTAATAAGGTAACTTAAAATAGTTATCCTTATTATTATACTGAAGGGATCTTTGCTCAAGTCAAAATATATTATTTAGCTTGCTAAACTGCCGATTTTCCTACTAAGGCCGCTACAAGGGAGCGACTATTCCAGCTCACTTCGTGATAATTTGCGACAGTTTTTCTCCAGCAGTTTAAACTATGGTTGTTCTTTCATTGAGTCTCTATGAAAGGCTATAATCTAATTTTCAATGGAATTTTTACTCTTGTGAAAATAGTAAAGAACTTAGGTAGAACTCTACTCATACTGTTGCCAGTATTTATCTCATTAAATGTCGATGCAGCTATTTATAAGTGCAAGAAGGCAGATGGGTCAATAGCTTATTCGGCTATTCCTTGTCCAAAAGGTAGCTCAAAAAAGCAAATATCAACACTAGCGAGTAAGAAGCAGTTAGATGTTAATAAAGCGAAAGTAGCAATTAATGACATTAAAACAGTGGCAGATGGGCTGAGTAATATTTTGCGTAGCGGCTATGGAGAAGAGAGCCTCAAGAGTTTAAAGGAAGATTATTTAAACGGTAAAAAAAGAAGCACGGCGAAAAGACTGACAAAAAAAGGAGCAATTTGGCAACAATATTTAAGTGTTTCTATTGATCCAAATAATACAAGAGGGATAAAAATTTCCTATAAAGCTAACCGAAACAGGCAGTATGCAGATAAGTTGAGTAGCTTTGAAATTGATAAGGCTGATAAAGATTTTGATATCAGTCTAATGGATGTCAATGTTCGTGCTATTCGTATTGGTTTAAAAAATAAGGCGAGTGAAATAAAGGCTGTTGGTGTCCATTCTGTAGAGTGGACTTGGTTTGTAGATGATTTTAAATGTGAAATGAAAGCAGTTATCGATAATGAATCTAAATCTAATAGTAAGTTGACTTATAAGTGTAAATATCAAGGAAGTTAATTTCTTTTTAGTTTTCAGATTGAGACAAAATAGATGCCTTTACCTCTAATTGTTTTAATTCTCTTAGCTTTTGGTTATGTTTGCGAATAGAGAGGCTATTATGCTCACATTCTGCCCACGCAATCGCTTTTTTATCAGTGGTCCACCCTTGAATGTCAGGTTTTTCTCCACAGCGATTCTTGAGGGCAATGTATTCCTTACGCGCCGTTTTTAGCTTTTCTACAAAGTTTTTGCGCTTTTTTTGTAAGCGTATAACCTCTCTTTTAGACCAGTTAGAAGCACACGCTAAATTATCAATTCTATTCTTTGTATACTCAATGATATCTTTTCGTTCTCTCCCATTTAACTGCTGGTCATAATATTGAATGAGTCTTTCTTGTTGTCGAATAGCTTGTTGCTTCCATTCTGCTTTTTTGATATTAGCATTTGCGAGTTGGATAATGGGGTCGGTTTCTTGGGGTAACATAATATGACCACAATACTTATCACCATCCTTTTTCGTGATGCCTGATACTCTCGCGTAATTTTCTTTTCTGATTTCAATCTTAGGTGCTTTTGTACCTTTTTGTTTCGCTGGAGGGGTTTGGCTAAAATGTTTTTTTCCGTCACTGTCAGTCCATTGATAAATTTTCGCTTGTACAGGGAGGCTGAGTAGTATTAGTGTAAATACTAGGAAGAGTGGCTGTTTGTATATAGGCATATAGTTTCGTTTTTAAACCTTAGTTTTTTGTATTTGTTATCTATTTTTGAAAAATCCACACACTCGTGTAAGGTTCTAATGCGCTGATAAATTGAGCGGTATGACGGTTAAAACAAAGAATGACTGGAGCCACCATTTATCAGAAGGGTTATTCATTAGATTTAATATGGAGTAAAATCACAGAAAAAACAAGAAGCCAAATTAATGAAGCCTATTCTGATTGCACTATCCTTAATATTTGTATTTTTCTTTGCTTTAAAAAAGAGTTCAACTGATGAACTTGCTGTTGATAACACAAACAAACCAGTAAAGCTGACTAAAACGATTGAAGTTGAGTGTGCGGTTCCTGTCAATGGGCTGATCAGAGGGAATCTACCTCCTTGTGATATATTCCCAAGTAAAAACAAAAAGAAGAAAAAATTCAAACAGCCCTATGTCGTTGATGATAAAGCTTACAAAAGCTTTTCAGACTTTAGAAATCAAATGGTGATGAAACAGAATGCTGAGCGAGAGGCATATGCTGACTATAGGCAGGGTTATAATAAACGATTAAATGAATACCATGAAAACATTAATGAGATTAAATATGCCAGTACACGCGCTAAGGTAAAGGCTAGAGATGCGCAAAACGCTGCCTACTTGGCGAAGATAAAAGAAACTGAAATGCTTAGAAAAAAGGGAGCAAAAGCCAAATCTCATGTTATCGCATGTAAGAATGCATTAGGCGAAACTTACTACGCAAATAATTGTGAAATAGGTCTTGGGAAAGACGGATAGTGTTAGGTGTCTTCTGATTCATCCTAAACAGATTCATTGGCACTTGGCACCCCCACCTTTTTTTTAACAATTGTATATTAAGGTAACTGTTTAAAAAATAAACTATATTTTAACGTTAGCTACTCATTAAAAAGCCCTCCAATTGTTAAAAAAAGGCGGGGGTGCCATATAAAGATATTAATTGTTTCTTTACCTCCTTAAGCTTGCTTTAAGCTACACTGTGTAATAATCGCTGGATAAGAATAATAATAAACCCCGCGCATTAATGTTTGGGATATCAGTAATCATTACCTAATTAGGTCGTAATCATATGTTTTTTAAGAAATTATTTTTAATTTCACTGGGTGGTTTTTTGTCTGTTACTTTGCCTTTTTCTACGCAAGCAGCTGAAAAACTACAAACTATGGATGCTATTTGGAATTCACTCGATGTTCCTGAGAAGCAATATGTAAATAAAACAACTCATGCTGTAGCTAAACAAACAGCTCCTATAAAGAAGCAGCAAAAGCTCTCAAGAAAAGCTAAGCCTGCTATGACACGTGCGCAATACCAGGCACGCTTCAAAAATAAAAATAAGTCAAAACTGGCACGTCAAAGAGCTGCTTGGAAAGCAAAGTGGGATCAACAGCAAAAAGCAAAAGAGCAATCTCAGCAAGTCGCTAGAGCTATGTCAGCTCAAGCTAAATCAGCACAGAAGGTCGTGAAAAAGTCTGTTCCCAAAAAACTAACACGTGCACAATATCAATTACGTTGGAAACAAGCTCAATTAAAAAAGCAACAGAAAACACAACAAGTCGCAAAAGCTAAACCTCAAAAAAGAGCACCTCAAAAATTATCACATGCTGTTTTCAAGCCGAGTAATAGGAATGCAATTGTTAATCAGTTGCCTGCTAGCGTGGTCGCTATATTACGCGCTAAGGGTGTTAATACGCATGGTGTAAGTGCCTTTGTTCAGGATGTTAATTCATCTCGACCATTGCTGGCTTATCAAGAAAAAACATCTCGGGTTCCAGCTTCTGTTATGAAATTAATTACCTCTTATGCGGCTCTTGGTACATTAGGTCCTAACTACCGCTGGCCTGTGGATGTGTACACTAAAGGTCAAGTAAAAAATGGTACTTTGAATGGTGATTTAATTATCAAAGGTTATGGCTCACCAGAGTTTAATACTAATGAGCTGCGTAAAGTGCTTCATGGAATTCGTCAAAAAGGAATTCGTAATGTAAATGGTCGAGTGGTTTTTGATAATAGTTATTTTAATTCTATAAGCCAACACGCTGGAGCTTTTGATGGCAAAGCACAGTCTGCTTATAACGCAAGACCGGATGCGCTTTTGTTTAATGAGCGCTTAAATACATTTAAAGTCAGTGCTTTTGGAAAGCGTGTTCATGTTAGCAGTACAACACCGACACATAATTTAAAAATTGTAAATCGAATGCGTAAGTCGAAACGGGGTTGTCGTACGCGTATCAATATTTCAAAACGTGGCGTACAAACTATAGCGACGTTTAGTGGGCGTTACTCTAGGCGCTGTGGAACACGTGCTTATACGCGTGTAATTAGCGAGCCTTCCAATATGATTTATGGTGCTATGAAGGCGATGTGGAAGCGTGATGTTGGTGGTACTTTAAAGACACGTTTTGCAATGGGTCGTGCTCCTGTGAATGCACAGCCCTTGTTAAGAACGTATTCACGAACGTTGGCTGAAATTTTACCGACAATTGATAAAGATAGTAATAATGTGATGGCGCGCCAGTTGTTATTAACCATAGGTGCGAAGAAATATGGAAGAGGCACTGAACGCAATGGTGCAAATGCAGTGGGCGCATGGTTAGTTTCTCGTGGTCTAAATTTTCCTGAGCTTCGTATTGAAAATGGTTCTGGATTAAGTCGTGTCGCTCGAATAAGTGCACGTCATGTAGGTGATTTATTGATGGATGCTTATCGCAGTCCTTACCGCAATCATTTGATGCAGTCACTTGCCGTGGCAGGTGTTGATGGCACCATGAAGCGCCGTTTAAAACGAACTAGAGTTCGTGGTAGAGGCTACTTCAAAACAGGAACGTTGCGTGATGTCAGAAGCATTGCAGGTTATGTAAAGGCGGCAGATGGCAAAGTCTATGTAATGTCGATTTTACATAATGATCCACGCGCAAAAAGACGCGCACTGCCTGCTCATGATAAGTTAATTGAGTGGGTACATTCTGCTACTCATAGCCGACAGCTAGCAATGAAATAGGTGCTAATTGCCCGATAACTTACGCTTTAAACTTGCCCTTCTTAAGACGGTCAGCTTCCATTGTCTCGATCTCTCTAGCACCAGATACGACAATTTCAGGGTCTGGGATAAAATCTAGATCAGGGTTCATGCGTTTATAAGGGACACTGTTTAGAATTAGTTTTAGTACATTCAATCTGGCTTGATGTTTATCGTTTGAGCGTACAATCGTCCAAGGTGCTGAAGTGGTATGTGAACGATTTAGCATTTCATATTTCGCCGTTGTAAATTCACCCCAATGATCTTGTGCTTGAATATCAATTTCAGATAGTTTCCATTGGCGAAGTGGGTCTGTTTTACGCCGTTCAAATCGCCTAGCTTGTTCTGCTTTTGTCACACTAAAGTAAATTTTAATCAGTATAGTTCCTTGTCTGACTAAGTCTTTTTCAAAACCAACCACACCTTTTAAGAAGTTCTTATGTTCTTCTGGTGTACAAAATCCAAATACAGGTTCTACCATAGCGCGGTTATACCAACTACGGTCAAACATAACCATTTCGCCGCCTCGAGGAAACTGTTTAACATAGCGCTGGAAATACCATTGTGAACGTTGTTCATCAGTTGGTTTGCCGAGGGCAACAATTCGGTAGTGTTTTTCATTCATATAGCGGGAAACGCGTCGTATAGTACCGCCTTTTCCTGAAGCATCTCGTCCTTCATAAAGGATGATCATGCGCTTATTAGTTTCTTCTAAATATTTTTGCAGTCCAATTAGCTCCGCTTGATAGGGTCTGAGCGCTTGCTCTCTGGCATAACGTTTTTCTGCTTTATTTTGATTGTTTTTTATTTTTTTCAATTCTTCTTGGAGAGCGAAGATATGATCTTCAGTGTACAGATCATTTGATAAACTAACTTGATCATTGTCTTCTTGATTTTTCATTTTAGGTAAATCAATGATTTTTTCATCGTTATTATTACTTGTGGTCATAGCTAACCTCCCGTCAATTATACTTTTTATATTATCTAACACCCTTTATAGTCGCGTATTGATATAAATCATAGTAGATATTGAGTAATGATTGAAAAAAAGTTCTTAACGGTGTTAGTACTTCTTTTAAGTATTTTTTCAAATAATGGCATTTGTAGAGATGTTGTAAAACCCTCGTTAATGCTGGCCAAAACATACCACCAAGGAATCATTCTTGATGAGTATTGGGTAAGTGAGAAATATGATGGTGTGCGTGCACTTTGGAATGGTAAACAATTGATATCTCGTGGTGGAAATATTTATCATGCACCAGATTGGTTTATAGAAAACTTTCCAAAGCAGAAGCTTGATGGTGAGTTGTGGATAGCTAGGCAAAGCTTTGAAAGCGTTGTTAGCACAGTACGTGACGATATTCCTGATGAAGAGGCTTGGAGGTTGGTTAAATACATGGTGTTTGATATACCAGAATCAACTTCTCAGTTTGATAAACGTATTGAGTTGATAACACAAGTCGTTAATGAGGCAAAAATTCCATGGCTAAAAAGGGTGAAACAATGGAAGGTTAAAACTCATTCTGATTTAATGATGCAATTAAAGGAGATAACTTTGGCGGGTGCAGAGGGCTTAATGCTGCATCGTGGTGATTCTTTGTATAAAGGAAAACGAACAGGAGACTTATTAAAAGTAAAGTCTTATCAGGATGCAGAGGCTATTGTGATAAAGCACTTTTCAGGAAAAGGTAAATATGTAAATAGTTTAGGCGCATTGTTAGTGAAGATGCCATCTGGAATAGAGTTTAAAATTGGCACAGGATTCACCGATAAAGAACGTAAACATCCGCCAGAAATTGGTGAAATAATTACTTATCAATACCGTGGAAAAACAAACAATGGCGTCCCTCGTTTTGCTTCATTCTTGCGAATTCGAGAAGTGATCAAGCAATAAGAAAGACTGTATATGGCACCCCCGCCTTTTTTTGATAATTACGGAAGTGGGTTTATGGGTGGATTAAGAGGCTGACCTAGAGAAAAAATGACTGATTCTATATGATAGTTTTTTCTCTTTTTCTATTTGTTGTACTTTTTCATAGGCGAGCTGATTGATCGTTTTATCAACTTCTCGATAATAGTTCTTATTGAAGCTATTAAATTCTATATCAACTACTTTTTTATGTCGTGAGGCAAAAAGTGTATCAATCAAGGGTAGTTCGCGTTTGCTTTCAGTTGTAATGCCTTGAGGTTCTAATTTCCCATCAAGATAAGTTTTACCCGATACCGAACGACAATCACCATTTTCATCAACTAAATAAAAAGTCATCAAGCCCTCGTTATCTGAGAGTTGTTCTTCAACAACCTTTTCGATCATATATGTTTTTAACATGTTTAAAGCTCGACTAATTTTTATTATTTGAGACCTTTTTACTCGTCACCGATTCGCGCAAAGGTCTCTATTTGGCACTATGGGTCAAGTCTAAGCGTCTCAGCTCAATAAATACATGCTTTACAGATGAGCGGCATCAGGAATTAGTCGCACTCAATTCACTTTTTTATCAGGGATTTAGAGTTAATGTTCTTCGTTGATCATTTTTAATATATTAATTCGAATGGTCTTTGGTAGTAGTAGCCTGATTCGTTTATCCGCCTTTTGAAATACATCACTGTATTCAATATGGTCTGCGTCAAACACAGTTAAGTAATCAATATGGATTAAAGTGTCAATGAAATTTGCGATCAGCTTTTTATCAGAATAATCAGGTGAGTTTAGTTCATGAATCATGGCTACACGTTGTGCCATAAGGTAACATTTCTTTTGTAGGTCAATGATAGGAACTCGGTTATTTTCTTCTTTTTGGCTGCTTCGTGAGAGTAGTGCGAGGGTTAGATAATAGACTTCTAGAATAGGAGATATAACTTTTGCGAGCAAATTTAGCTGGGTATATGCGGTGCTATTACTTGGGTAACGAGAGTAGCTATTATCTGTCTCATCTTTTTTTAGAAGCTCAAGTTTGGTGAAATGATGGAGTGATTTTTTAATGGCATTTGATAGTTGTGTTTTATCATTCCAAATTAAAAATAGTTCTTTTTCTATAAAAGGATAGGCGAGTGAAACTAACTTAATAATTTCATCGCAATTGAGTTTCCGCACATTCAAAAAACAGCAAGCTATGATCGAAGGCAAGGATAATAGATGCAATATATTATTTCGATAATATGTCATCGATACTGCCTGCTTTGAATCAATATAGATGATGTCACCAAGCTCATGCTTTGTTCTTTTTATCATTTTTAATTCTTCAGCATGTTGAATTTGATCAGCTGGGCTACGCTTAGTCATAATAATATTGTCAGAATAATTAAGATCTAAAATCAGTTGGCGATAGAGATCAATTTGTTTAATTAATTCATTTTCATCCATGCTTTGATTGGGAGTAGGGAGCAATATGCTGGAAATTAAATTAATTGCATTTACCGTTGCAGCCTGATTAATGTGCGTCATTATTTGTTGTGAGAGTGTGCCAACTATATTGCGAAGCCATGGAGGCCGAACATCGTCAATATATTCTTCTGAAGACCACTCAGGATGAGTGTGATCAAGTATTTGGTTGAGAAATACTGGTTTGCCAAAGTTGGTGTGAACTTTGCCGTATTCTCCACGAATTTTAAGTATGGATTTTACTGAGCTTAAAAACGTTTCACTACGTTTATCTTCCCCTGATAATTCTGCTTGATAGGCTTTGCTCTCAAGAAGCTTTTCATAACCAATATAGACAGGAATAAAAGCTACAGGACGTTTTCTATATTTTAAGAAGCCACGAACTGTCATAGCTAGCATCCCTGGTTTCGCTTGGAGCAATCGACCTGTTCGGCTTCGTCCACCTTCAACGAAATATTCAATCGCGATACCACGGGCGATTAATTCGGCAACATACTCAAACATAACTGTGGAATAGAGTTCATTTCCCTTAAAGCTACGACGAATAAAAAAGGCGCCACCACCACGTAAAATTGACCCTATTACAGGCATATTCAGATTTTTCCCTGCGGCAATATAAGGTATTGCTAGTCCTTCATAGTAAATAACGTAGGATAATAATAAATAGTCAATGTGACTGCGGTGACAGGGCACATAAACAAGCTCATGACTCAGTGCGAGTTTTTTTAGATATTCATTATTATTGACTTCGATGCCAGAATAAAAGCGATTCCAAAAAGATGAAAGTGCTCGTTGCATGACTTGAATAGTAATATTGGTGCAGTTGGCAACAATTTCATTGAGGTAGCGTCTTGCTTGTAAGGTCGCTTTATATTCAGTCAGATTATCTTCTTTGCTTCGTCTACCAATGGCTTTTTGCACTGCAGGCTTTAAAATCAAATCTCTGACTAGGGTTTCTCTATGTGATATATCAGGGCCAAGCGTCGCTGAACGTATCTTCTTTAGTCGAGTGGAAAGCGTTTGTTGTAATGAGTCGATTATTTCATCGTCTGTTCTGGTGCTCGCAGGATTACTGCGGTAGCTTATAATTTCAGAGAATTCGACAAGTGTTTGGCGTCCATGGAATAAAATTCTAAAGAATGTTCTGGTGCGTCCAGCTAATGCCCAAGAGTCAGAGAATAGAACTTGTAACCAGTGTTTTTGAGTTGCTACAGGTCTTCCCCAAAAGATTTGCACAGGTACAAATTGGATTTCTTGTTGAGGATGGTCGCGTAGTACTTCTATAATCCCACGTAACATTCTTGATCGTTTAGGCTGTTTTTTTAGCCAAGCTTTAAAGGGTTGTCTGGGGGCAATGGTATAAACAGAGTGCCAAGCATCAAGTTCTGAAAAAGTGATTTTATTCATTGGGGCTGGTAAGCCCTGCTGGATACACTGTTCTTCTAATACGAGTAAATTACTCCAAGAACGTGTTTCCAAAACATAGATCACAGGTAACTCTGGGTTTATATCTAGTTTTTTTATATCTGTGGGAATGGCTTCTGTTTTGAGCCAAAGGTAGAGGGTTTTTCTCCCAAGAAAATTTAAGCTAGTACGGATACTCATCGAGAACCTAGTTACCCCAGAAAAATTAGTCGTGTTGTTACCCTTTGTAGGTGATTAACGTTGATTTGTCTAGGTTATTTATTGGAATGATAAGCTAAATCCACATTTAGAGGGGCGAAATACTTGTGCAATATTTTTTTCTAAGTGAGGATTTGGGTTTAACAGGATGCAACCTTACAGAGGAATCACTCTGATTCTTCTGGCTTATCACTTTTATCAATTAAACGTTTTTTACTGTATCTAATAGCAACGGGTTTGCCGGTGCTTGTGGATCTTTCTTTAGGTTCTGCAAAGTCAGATTGCCAGCCTCTATCACTTTTAGGAGCGCTTGTGCCTACACTACTCACACCAATTTTTTTATTCTGACCAGCTGAGTTCTTGCGATGTGTGCCACCATTGAGTCGTCCAAAAGGTCCTTTGCGCTGTCGTCTTTGATTGCTTCCTTTGTTCGGCTTTGTGTTTTGTGTGGAGCTTTGATTGGAGCCTTGTCTGGCACCTGGTTTATTTCGGGTGTTTTTCTGGCCAGTAGCTTTTTGTGTTTTCTTGTTCTTATTCCACTTGCCATTCTTTTGAGTTTTATTTGCTTGGCTATTTTGTTTGTTAGGTGCTCTTGATTTACTTAAATTTACGAAAGGCTTTAGTGGTTCAAGACCTGGAATGGTTGTTTGATCAAGCTCTTTTCCTAATGCTTTTTCAATGGTTTTTAGTTCGTTGAAATTATAACCATCAATTATAAGTAGTGTTGCTTCTGTGCGCTTCTGCTGATGTTTATTTAGTCTATCTAAGTAGTTCTCTATTTTGTGCGGCAGGTCAAAATTGATAATGTGAGAATCTATTTTAGAAATTTGCTCTTCCGTTAGCGATACCTGTTTCTGATCACTAAAAATCAAAATATCACTTTCAAATAACGTATCTGAATCTACTTCATGCGCAAGCTCAGCAGCGTGCCCATGGTTTGAAAGATTGTCTTGGAGTGTTTTTGCTGATTTCGTTGTGGCTGTGTAGATTATAGTAGGTTCGCCAGCAAACTCATCCATGAGGTGATCCATCATGGCTATTTTATGCGTGTAGTCATCTGCAATGTGTACCTTTTGAGGCATTAGTTCATCAGGGTTAATTTTAATGCTTTTGTTGACTGCTGAATGATTGTCTTTATTGTTTTGGGTATTGCTAGAAGGTTGCTCTTTTTCGGCTACGAACTCATTGTCTTCGCTGTCTTTATCGAGGTTCAACTGTACAGCATCAGGGAAAATTGAACGAGCATAGTCACTTACACTATCGCCATCTTTTGCAAAAGTAATGGAAGAGCAATCGGGGCCTGCTTGTTTCAGAATCTTTTCTACAAGCTCTTGCAGATTTTTTTTGTAGATACTTGTTAGGTCATCAAGAATAAGCATTTCTAGCTGTGAAAAATCTGCTTTACCATTGTTCATTAAGTCATTTAGTCTGCCGGGTGTCGCTATCATTATATCCAATGGGCGACGCATTAGACGCATTTGTGTTTGATAGGGGCGTCCACTTACGATGAAACCAAAGCGCATTAAAATATCTTTGCTGAGGCGTTTAATTGTGTAATTAATTTGACTGACACGATCACGGCGAGAAGTGAGTATTAATATACGAGCCCCTCGTTTTTCAGGTGCGGGGTTTTCAAGTATGTAATTCATCGCGGGAATAAGAAATGCACCAGTCTTTCCTGAGGCTGACTGTGTCCAAATTAGCGCGCTTTTTCTTTCATTTACTAAAGGAATTAATTGTGATTGGAGTGGGGTTGGTTCTAAATACCCAGCAGCCTCAATAGATTTAATAAATTCTTTTTGTAAGTTAAAGTCTGAAAATGACAATTTTTTTCCCTCCCGTGGTTCACACGGGTATGCGCAATATTCTATAGTCTAATATCGTGATATTAAAAATATGGTAGCGACTTCTAATTTAGTGATTAGTAGAAAACCTTGAAAGTTAGTAGATGCCTTTTCCCTATGTATTTAACATTTTGGCATCGAGACACTCTAAAGAGTGTTTGTCAGTAGCGGGCGGAAACCCGTGATTGTACTGTAATTGTCTTGAATCTATAGTAAATAGTATGAGGAGTCAAGGAATTAGGGATGTTGTGGGTTTTTAGTGTGGGAGGAGTGACTGCCAATCTTTCTCTTCATCACGAAGGGTCAATATTTCGACGCCATTTTGAGTAACATGGAGTGTATGTTCCCATTGTGCAGATAATTTATGATCTTTAGTGAGTACTGTCCATTTATCCGGCAAAGTTCTGATATGTCGCTTCCCTTGATTAATCATGGGTTCGATGGTAAACGTCATACCTTCTTTGATTTCTACACCAGTATCAGGCTTGCCGTAGTGGAGAACCTGAGGTTCTTCATGGAAGCCTTCACCAATTCCATGTCCACAATATTCACGAACAACTGAATAATGTTGTGCTTCAGAGTAGCTTTGTATTGCGTGTCCGATATCCCCTAATTTGATGCCCGGCTTAACCATGCTAATTCCAAGGTAAAGTGCTTTTTGTGCAATATCACAAAGACGCTGCGTAGCAACATTAGATTTACCAACAATAAACATTTTACTGGTGTCACCATGGAGGCCATCTTTAATCACAGTTATATCGATATTGATAATGTCGCCTTTTTTTAGAATTTTATCGCTTGGTATGCCATGGCAAACTTGATGATTGACTGATGTGCAAATTGACTTTGGAAAGCCATGGTAATTGAGTGGTGCAGGAATTGCGTCTTGTGTCTTTACGATGTAATCGTGACATATTTTATCTAAAGCATTTGTAGAGATGCCGGCAACCACGTGTGGTTTAATCATGTCTAATACATCAGCTGCAAGACGCCCAGCGACTCGCATTTTTTCGATTTGTTCTGCTGATTTAATGATAATTGGCATAAGTGCTTAATATCCGTATTTTTAGTTTATAGGGTCGAATTATGCCGATTTTTTATAAAGAAGCGAAACTGTTTGTGGCTTTAATCTGTTTATGGTATAAATTGCGCCGCGATAAAAATGCCAGCTTATACACTTTTGGTAGTATTTATTGCGAAAATAACCGGAGTTGTTAAGCATTTAACGGCTCTAAATTCACACACATATCATACAGATATTGCAGGGTGCCTGTTAGTTTCTTTAGGAATTGACCGGTTGTAGTATTGGATATGTGGAGGCCTAACCCAATGAGGAAATTATCATGGCTAAAGTAACTATGCGCCAGATGCTGGAAGCTGGTGTTCATTTCGG
>CAZWEA010000062.1:0-15479 GCA_964632635.1 uncultured Cocleimonas sp.
GCTGGTTATCAACTTCATAGAGTTCAAAATGGTTTAGAGCCAGAAGATTGGAAACCGTTTCAAACTGTAGGATCTGGGGTTAAAGAAATACGCCTCAATGATGACGGGAATGCTTTTAGGGTCATGTACATAGCTAAATTCGCGGATAGAATTTATGTCCTTCATTCTTTCAAAAAGAAAACACAAAAAACAAGTATAAAAGATATAACAATTTCTAAAGTCAGATATAAAGCAATAATTAAAGAGGAAAAGTCATGAGTGATATTGATACTTCTATTACACATATTACCCCTAAAGATGGGAATATATTTGAAGATTTAGGTTTTGAGCCAAGAGAGGCAGTCAAAATGAAGATTAAAGCCCAACTTATGTGCCAAATTAGTGAATGGATTAAAGATAAAAAACTAAAACAAGAAGAAGCTTCTGTCTTGTTGCATGTAACACGCCCTAGGGTTTCTGATGTTATGCGTGGTAAATCTAGTAAATTCACTATAGACGCTTTAGTTGATATGCTAGAACGGACAGGAAAGCACGTAACTCTACAGGTCAATTAATAAAAGATTACAAGAGACTGTGGTTAAAAATCAACTAAATTAAAGGACATTCTGGAGTGCCCGCATAAAAATTTGCATTTGTTTCACGAAGTGAGGCGGCTTTAGCAAGCTAAAATAATTTAGCTTGATCTGAGGTTCCTATTGAAACCCAACTCTACTTTACCTATTATTATGCGCCTATGCTAATCCTCACTATTTTCTAAAATTGCGCCTCAGTAAAATAAAAATTGCTGGCTTTAAGTCCTTTGTTGATCCAACAACAATTGACCTACGCAGTAATCTAACAGGCGTTGTTGGACCAAATGGTTGTGGAAAATCCAATGTCATCGATGCAGTGCGCTGGGTGATGGGAGAAAGCTCTGCCAAGCACTTACGTGGTGCTTCGATGGATGATGTTATTTTCAATGGTTCATCATCTCGAAAGCCTATTGGTCAGGCAACAATAGAGTTGTTATTTGATAACACTGATTCCACTTTGGGTGGTGAGTATGCAAAGTATTCTGAGATAGCGATTAAAAGACTTATCTTAAGAGATGGTCAGTCCAAGTACTTCCTCAATGGCTCTCGCTGTCGTCGTCGAGATATTACTGATATTTTTCTAGGAACAGGTCTTGGTCCTCGCAGTTATGCCATTATTGAACAGGGAATGATTTCACGTTTAATCGAGGCTAAACCTGAAGAGTTACGAACTACAATAGAAGAAGCAGCGGGTATTTCTAAATATAAAGAACGTCGTCGTGAAACAGAAAGACGAATTAATAATACCCGTGAAAATTTAGACCGCTTAACCGACTTACGTGAAGAACTTGAAAAACAATTAGCCCATTTGAATCGTCAAGCTAAGGCGGCTGAGAAGTTTAAAATATTTAAAGAAAAAGAACGTCGCATTACTGCTGAATTAATTTTATTGAGATTAAAGCAGGTACGGCAAGACATTGTCAGTCGTCAGGCTGTGATTAACGATAATGCGGTAAAACATCAGGCAGTACTCTCGGAACAGCGTTCCTTAGAAAATAAGATCGAATTAAAACGTGAAGAACAGTCTGAGGCTAATGAGGCTTTTAATGATACTCAGGCAAGTTTTTATCAAGTAGGTTCTGAAATTTCCCGACTTGAACAAACTATTCAGCATCAAAAGGAACTTGAAATCCGCCACCAGCTTGAGCTAGAGCAAGTTGAAACTGAAATCAAGTCTGCTACTTCACATGCCTCTGAAGACCAACAACAACTTGAAAATGCCGCACAACAACTGCTACAGCTTGAACCAAAACTTGAAGAACAACGACGTTTGCTTGATGCCTCGACCGCGAACCTAAGTGACGTTGAGCAAAAACTGTCAAACTGGCAGAGTGCTTGGAATAAACTACAGCAGAAACTCAACGAACCGGCACAACAAGCACAGATTGAACGGGCGCGGATGGATCAACTTGAATCACAATTAGTACAAATATCTAGTCGTTTAATCAAGTTACAAAGCGATCAGGGAATCTATAGTACAAGTGGTTACAAAGCTGAACTAGTGACTCAGAGTAAGACATTATCTGAGATAAAAGATAAGGCACAAACCGCACAACACGACTTCGATGAATGTAAGTTACTTCTACAGACACAAATCGAAGACAATAAAGACTTACAAAAGAATTTACAAAGCAGCAGATCAGAACTGCAATCCTTAAGTGGTAAGTTATCCTCTTTACAGGTGTTGCAGGAGGCAGGCTTAGGCCAAAACAAAAATAACAAAGCACATAAAAACTGGCTTGAAAAATATAAACTAGAAAAAACTCAATCTCTGACAGAAACTATTCAAATTGAATCAGGTTGGGAGCTGGCACTTGAAGTGGCTTTAGGGAGCTTACTTGAGTCCTTACAACTAGATTCTTATGATCAGCTAAAAGATATCATTAACGATGTTCCCGATGTGTCTTCTTCTTTTCTACTTAGCTCAGATAAAGAACAGGCTATACCAAAGAACTCACTTGCATCTAAGCTAAAAGCACCAAAATCACTACATCCCCTACTCTATAATATCCACTGTGCTGAATCTTTAGATGAAGCTATTGTACTGCGAGATGATTTAGAAGCAGGTACCTATATTATTACCCGTGATGGTCTTTCTTTAGGAAGTAACTGGTTAAAAACCTATGCAAAAAATAACAATCAACATGATGGTGTGCTTGCTAGACAAAAAGAGATAGATACCACTAAAACACATATTGAAGAACAGCAATTAATCTTAAATCAGTTTGAAAGTAAACTTGAGTCTAGTCAAACTAAACGTAAAGCTTTAGAGCAACAGCAATCAGAATTACAATCAAGTTTAAATAACTTCCATCGTGAGGAGTCTCAAGCACAATCAGTTATTCATTCATCTGAGAACCGAATCAAACAAACAGAGTCAAATAAACAAAGAGTTATTCAGGATATTTTAGAGCTGGAGTTGCAGCAAGGCACTGAACAAAAAGCACATGAAAGTGCGACCTACTTAAGAAATAAAGCACTTAGCCTTTTAGACACACTTGAAAAAGAAAAGAGTGAAATTGAAGGAAAAGATACGGTCTTACAAGATGATGTGAATTCTTTACGTCAAAAAACACAGTTATTACGTGATGACACACAACAAATTCAGCTTCAAGTTGAAACCTTTAAAACAACCCAAGCGAGTTCACAATTACAACTTGACCGATTTGATGAACGACAGCAACAGCTTCAACAACGAAAAAATCAATTATTGGAACACTACAATGACAGTAGCAATACTAACTCTGAAATTGATCTTAATAAACAACTGGAAACACAGTTAGAAAAAAGAAAGATAACTGAAACTGAACTATCTACGGCACGAGATGCCTTACAAAATATTGATAACACGGTTCGTGACCTAGAAAGTAAACGTCATCAAGCTGAACAAAAAGTTGAAGAATTCCGTTCTTTATTAGAAACACTAAAGATGGAATGGCAAGAGGTTAGTGTTCGTGAGAAAACACTCCAAGAACAGTTTAATGAAACTGAGTTCGGTGAAAATAATCTCGGTGAGTCAAAAACAACTGACACATTATTAACATCAATGAGTGACAGCATTACACTGCAATCCCATCAGCAAGAGTTAGAGAAAATTCAAAGCAAAGTCGCTCGATTAGGTGCTATCAACTTAGCCGCTATTGAAGAGTTTAAAACTCAAAGTGAACGTAAGGAATATCTTGATGAACAAGATAAAGACTTAGTAGAGGCTTTGGAGACTTTAGAGTCTGCTATTGCAAAAATTGATCGTGACACACGTAGTCGCTTTAAAGACACCTTTGAAAAAGTGAATTCTAAAATTCAAGAGATGTTCCCTCAGTTGTTTGGTGGAGGAAAAGCTCATCTTGAAATGACAGGGGATGATCTTTTGACTACAGGAATTACCATTATGGCGCAGCCTCCTGGAAAACGGATAACGAGTATTCATCTCATGTCAGGTGGAGAAAAAGCCCTAACTGCAGTAGCGATGGTGTTTGCAATATTTGAACTTAACCCTGCACCTTTTTGTATGTTAGATGAGGTGGATGCTCCACTTGATGAAGCCAATGTAGGTAGATTCTGTCAATTAGTACGAAAAATGTCTGATAGAGTACAGTTTATTTTTATTACGCATAATAAAACAACGATGGAATTATCTGAAAACCTTATTGGTGTAACCATGCGTGAGCCTGGTGTTTCAAGGTTAGTCAGTGTAGATTTAAATGAAGCTGAGAGACTTGCTCAAGAATAATAATAGGATGTACTATGAATATAAGTAGCATACTGATCACCATTGTCGGAATTATCATAATAATTGCGCTCTATCTTATGAGTCGAATTGCACAGAGTAAGTTACCTCAGGAACAGAGTACGCAATTACCCGACTTAAAAGATAGTCAAGGCAATAAGTTTACTTCAGTACTGGATGACATTCCCGCAAGAGATGGTTCTGTGCCCAAACAAAAAGCAACTAATGTTACTGCTTTTAAGAGAAAAACAAGCACAAAAAAAGGTGATTCCACCAATAATAAGCAACAAATTATTCTCTTTATTTCTGCTAAAGAAGGGTCAAACCTAGATGGTAATGCCATACAGAAGGCACTAATTGAAAATGACTTAGTACTCGGGGAAAACGATATCTACCATTACTTCGTTGATGTTTTTCAAAATGATGGTCGCGCATTACCTCCCGGCAAAAGCAGTCTCTTTAGAGTCGCAAATGGTATAGAACCATGGACTTTAAAACAAAAAGACCTTTTAAACAGTCAGCTAGCCGGATTATCTCTTGTTATGCTACTTCCAACTAAAATTGATGACAGAAAAGGCTTTAAAACCTTTATTAGTGTTGCTCAAAAGCTAACAAGAGAAATTGACGGAGTACTAAAAAACGAGAAACAACAAGGACTTACAGTAGAAAATATCGACTCTTTAATACCCAGATAAATAAGTTTACCTTGCTCATCCCCCATTCAGCTTAGACTCTTATAATAGCCCATAGAGTTACACAAGGAAAATTGATAGGCAGATTCGTTATACCTATTAAGATATTAATAATAATAAAAAAAAGGGAAAGTACCATGAGATACAACGATCAATCTTTAAATCCAGATTTAGACATTTCTGAAGTTATACCAAATCTTGATGAATTAGAAAACAATGATGATAAATCAGGCAAAAAAATTAAAGCACATGTAATTCGCCGTAATGTTGAAGACTACCTAGAACGCAAAGCGCTAGAACGCAGTTTAAAAGAAGTTTTTGATGATGATTTTTTATTAGACTAACTCATTAAAGCGAGTAAAAAAGGCATAGCTATTCTATAATTACCTTCTATTTAAAAAACCAAGGTTTTACACACATGCCTACTGATATCTTAGCATCGGATATTATTGCATTCATACTGTTCATCACAGCATGGTACAGTGTTTACTTTATTGGTAAGCACTACAAAAGCAAAGACAAAAACACTCTCCGTAGCATTTCCACAAGTTACCGAAATCAATGGATGCTTCTCTTGCTAGAGCGAGAAAATCGCATGTCAGATGTTGCCTTAATTGGTAATTTAATGCGTAGCGTCGCTTTTTTTGCGTCCACCAGCATATTGATACTTGCTAGTTTGATTGCCGTTTTTGGTGTAATCGACGAAGCAATAAATATCTTTCACGACATTCCGTTCGCAAGACAAGTATCAGCCCCCATGTGGAAGATAAAATTAATTTTGCTGGTACTAATATTCATTTATGTTTTCTTTAAAATCGTCTGGTCATTACGCCAATATAATTCTACAGTTATCATGATAGGAGCTGCTCCTAATGTTTTTGACTCTGACGAGGAAATGTATTCCTATGCTAATAATTTAGGGGTTGTATTAAACCGCGCGAGTAAACACTTTATAGAAGGAATGCGAGGATTTGAATACGCACTTGCAGCATTAGCTTGGTTCATACATCCGCAATTGTTTATTCTTGCAACGGTGTTGGTTACATTGGTTATATATCGCCGTGAATTTGCATCACGGTCATTAAAAGCCATGCAGTTATAATACTAATGAAAACTTTAAAATCAGTGCTAATATAGTCATTAGATGCAAAGTAAAAACCTCCCTTTTTTTATATTATTTCTCCCTCCTCTATTCTGGGCTAGTAATTTTATAGCGGGTAGGTCAGTTTCTCATTTGGCTGCTCCATTAAACCTATCATTTTGGCGTTGGTTTATTGCTTTAATTATTCTTTTGCCCTTTATAGTAGTTCCTATATGGAAACAGCGCCAGATTATCCAAAAACACTTTATTAAGATTTTGGTGCTGGCCGCACTTGGGATTGCAGGGTTTAATTCACTAGTTTACATTGCCTTACAAGATACAACCGCAACCAATGCATTATTACTAAATTCCTTTATACCCATTTTCATCATCTTAATTTCATCCCTACTTCTAAGAGAAACGATAACAAAAATCCAAGCTTTAGGCGTTTTCTTATCGTTACTGGGTGTGATAGCAATTATTACAAAAATGGACTACCTAATAATTAAACATTTGACGCTAAATAAAGGTGACTTATGGATGTTACTTGCAGCACTAGACTGGGCTTTGTACTCAGTATTATTGAAATATTTTCGCCCCAAAGAAATGTCTCCTATTGCATTCTTAGGTATATTGATTTTCCTAGGAGTATTAATACTATTACCACTTCATTTGTATAATCCGTTTAATGAAATTGCCTGGGTTTGGGATGAAACAATGGTTAAAGTAGTTTTATATATTGCTATATTTCCATCCATTATTTCTTATCTTGCTTGGAATTATGGAGTGCAGAAGATTGGTGCAGCAAAAGGTGGGCAGTTTATCCATCTCATGCCATTTTTCGGTGCGATTTTAGCAGTTATATTACTGAATGAAGAAATTCATTCATACCATATAATTGGTGGACTCTTTATTGCCACAGGACTTTGGCTAAGTCTTTTCTATAAGAGAAGTAATCAATTGTTAAAAAAAGGGGGGGGTGCCATATAACTGTGTTAGCCTATCATTAATTCCAATTAAGATTAGTTAATATGATTATGATTCGTAATACAGTTTTAATATCTGCTATTTTTTTAAGTAGCTGTACTTTAAATGAAGGTGATCCACAGGTCACTCTTTGTCAACTATTAGCAGCACATATTAATCAGTCAGAAAAGGTAGACTGGGACAAAGCATCAAAATTTCAACTCAAAGATAAAAGTATGAAAGTCTCCATAAAATCTACGAATACTAGCTCATCTAAAATACAAGGAACATGTATTTACTTATCTGATGCCGATGAGGATGGTCGAGACTATGATGTGAATATTCTCGATAGTTATCAAAATATCCCATCAAGTATCGTGATCAATAACAAAAATATTGCCACCCCTATTTTACACAAGGCAATTCAAAGTGTTACTGGGAAATCAGTTAAAGATACGCTGAATAAAATCAAGTAAGCACGCTCATTATTTAGAGCTTTTCCATCTGTAAGTACCACGATGGCTAGTATGGCTACCTTTATTTCGATAGTATTGTTTTTTGTAGTGGTGACGACGATGCTTGTTTTTAATGTGATGTCGGTTACGATGATGGCTCTTTACAGAGTGATGCTTTCGATGATGCTTTCCTCGATAAGCCGTTGAATAATATTGTGGCTTTCTATAGGCATAGCGATTAAAGCCGTATCGCTTATAACGACTATATCTAGGGTAAGAATATTGAGGATAGTAGGAACCAACAGAACTATAATGCCCTGATGCATATCCTGTAGAAGAATGCGAACCCGCAGAACATCCACTTAATAGCGTTATTACAAATAAAAACAATCCGTATCTGAACATGATAAACCTCTTATTCCAAAAAGATTAATTCCTGTATAACTTCACTCGTCTATAGTTTAGTACGAAAGTCGATGATAAACAGTTGTATTTATTATATTAAGAGACCTAAAAGCAGGATGGATGATCTAATGTTTAAGAGTCACTAATTAAGTCCAGCTTGGTCTTTCATTGCTTCAGAAATTGCATAACCATAGGCGCAATCTACTTCCCTACGAACTCTCAGCAAACCATTGACTGTTTCATCATTCATTATTACGGCTAAAGGTGTATTTTTTTGAAAACGACGATGAGGCATTCTTAACCAGCGTAAACGCATCGAATCACTAAAAGGAAATGTGGTGCGAAGTGCATCTGCAATTCCTATAATATGATCAATACGAACCATTAGCTCTGAACTCTCGGGAAATTCTCTATCTCCCAAACGAAATCCCTGAACATGCCGTGCTTTTGATTTTTTCTCTAAGCCGAGGATTGCGATGGTTTGTTCAGAAGAGAGTTTCCATCCATCTAAATAACCTATAACACCTGCTGTCAGCTGTAACAGCTCTTCCTTTGAATAATCAGAATACTTTTTTTGCGCCATGAGTTTAGTCCTTATTAGGCTTTTGGCTGATGCTTTTGAGTGAGTCCAAAGACACAACATTCGTTTTATCAGGCTCATCTGTATACTGCGGTCGCTGTTTTAACTCGACACCCGCTTCTTTAGCAATTTCTTGTTCACGAGCAGCGATAAGACCAAAACACATTTTGATATCTTCAATTGTAGATTCTTTTAAAGGTGATTTAAGTGCAGAACTACTCGGTGTCACATCTTTTACTACATTACCGAGTGTCTTACGCATAGCCATAAGAATACGTTTTTCTTTGGTGAAATGTTCAACGTCATTAGACATATCTAGTCCATTTACTAAATTTTATTTTAATGGATTCTACAAGGTATTTATAATGAATAATATATCCCATAATTTATAGATAAAGGTTATTATGAGCAGCGATTAAAACACTGAGAGCAAAATATGCGCCCTGCTTTACTCAATAAAGTCTTAGATCAAGAGTTCCTAGGAGCTCAGGACGGCAGCCATACACCAGTGATGTTATGGGGTCCACCTGGAGTGGGTAAATCTGATTTAATCTCACAAATAGGCACACGCCATAATGCCCCTGTCATTGATATTCGCTTATCGCAAATGGAACCAAGTGATTTACGTGGCATTCCTTTTCGTGACAGTAGCAATGGTGATAAAGTTGAATGGGCCGTACCTTCTATGCTACCAAACGCTGCAACGCATGGTGAACAGGGAATTCTATTTCTTGATGAAATTACCTCTGCTGTACCCAGTGTTTCTGCCGCTGCATATCAATTGATCCTTGACCGTAGATTAGGTGAGTACCGTGTACCTGATGGCTGGGCAATATTCGCCGCAGGAAATAGACAAGGTGATCGTGGCGTAACGTATACCATGCCATCTCCATTAGCGAATCGCTTCTCACACTATGAAGTTGATATCAACCTTGATGATTGGGTAAGTTGGGCTTATCAAAATGATATTAGTGAAAAAATAATAGCTTTTTTACGCTTTCGCCCTGAATTATTATTTGACTTTGACCCTGCACATAATCCAGTTGCTTTTCCTTCACCTCGATCTTGGCAGTTTGCTAACAAAGCTTTAATTAAATTCTCCAATTTACCTCAAGTGTTATTAGGCACCTTACAAGCCTGTGTCGGACCAGCTGCAGGTGTTGAGTTAAAAGCATTTATCGACAGCATGGATCAAATGCCAGATTTAGATGCGATTTTAAGTGGCGAATACCTTAAAGCTCCGAAGGAAATTGACCTGCAATATGCTGTTGCGAGTGCTTTAGTTGGGCGCGCTATTCAAGCTAAAGACTCTGCAGATGCAAATGATGTCTATGGCCATATTCTCAATTATGCGAAAGCCTTTCGCCAAAAAGAAATGGGGGTTATGCTCGTATCAGACATGCTTCGTGCGGTTGGTGATGACTTATTCTCTATCCCAGAATTTTCGCAATGGGCTAGTTCCATTGGCGATATCATGCTCTATGACTAGCAGTTTAAAGACACTTAAAGTGTTATTCCACGACTAATGAATGAAGCTGATTTACAATCTATCGAAACTAAATTAACAGCTGCACGCACAAAGTTAATTTTAGATAAGCCTTTTCTTGGTGCGCTTGTTTTACGTCTTCCGCTACAACAAGCTGACCCTGCTTGGTGTGCAACCACAGGTACTGATGCACGTAAATTTTACTATAATCCAGAATTCATCGAAGCTTTAAAACCAGTTGAAACCCAATTTATACTTGCGCATGAGGCATTACATTGTGCACTTTCTCACTTTGCACGTCGCGAACACCGCATTAAACATCGTTGGGATTTAGCCTGTGATTACGCAATTAATCCTATCTTAATCGAAGAAGGATTAACCCCTCCTCCTGGCATTTTGCATATGAAGCAATATGAAGGAATGAGTGCCGAAGAGATTTATCCTTTAATTGATGATAACGATATGAATGAAACACTCGATCAACATTTATATGATAAAGAAGATCAGTTTAGTGAAGGTGGACAAGATAGTAGTGATAATCCATTAGACCATGAGAATGAAGGTAATAAACCACCCGAACAGAAGTCCACAAAAGATCAATCAGGTGGAGGAACTTGTGGTGATGAAAAAAAGAACCCAGAAAACAGTGGGCAACAAGACTTTGATGAGAACTCTGGAGGCAGTGAAGCCCCTCCCCCTCCGTTAGAGCAAGCTGAAGCCGAAGAATTAAGTATTCAATGGCAACAACGTATGGCTGGTGCGGCACAGCAGGCACAACAATCAGGGAAACTTAGCGGTGTAATGAAACGCCTCGTAGACAACTTACTGCAACCAAAGTTACCCTGGAGAGCGCTACTGAGTCGCTATATGACAGCAATGGCGCGTGATGACTATAGTTATACTAGGCCATCATCACGACGTGGTAACCCCGCTATTTTTCCAACATTACGTAGCACTGAAATTAATGTATTAGTTGCACTGGATGTGAGCGGCTCTGTGAGTGATAAGGAGCTAAGAGAATGTCTTTCTGAAATCAATGCGATCAAAGGACAAATGCGCGCTAAGGTCACCTTAATTGCCTGTGACTCAGATATTGTTGAAGGGTTTCCAAAATATTTTGAAGCGTGGGATGAAGTTACCTTACCTGATACTTTACTCGGTGGCGGAACAACAGATTTTCGTCCTGTTTTTCAATGGATATCTCAACAAGATAACCAACCCTCTACCGTCGTTTACTTTACTGATGCTCAAGGAGCATTTCCAATTGAACCCAGTTACCCAGTTGTTTGGTTGATTAAAGGAAAAGGTGAAGTCCCTTGGGGACAACGGGTTCAATTAAATTAATCACGGCTCAATAAAAATGTCAAAAAACCCATCAGATATTATCTATTATACAAAAAAGTGGCTAAATACCTTTGTCATTGCTCATAATATTTGTCCCTTTGCAAAGAAGCCTTTCATTAACAACAGTATCAAATATCATGTGGTTGAAAGTTATTCACTAGAAGAACAACTTGAATCACTTATTCTCTCTTGTTTAGAACTTGATTCTGATCATAATACTGAAACATCTTTAGTTATCTATCCAAATGGGCTTGATAACTTTGATGATTATCTTGATTTCTTAGCAATAGCAAATGCACTTTTACACAAACAAGGCTATGAGGGTATTTATCAGCTGGCTAGTTTTCACCCAGACTATTGTTTTGCAGGGGTTAATAGTGAAGATGCCAGTCATTATACAAATCGCTCACCCTATCCGATGCTACACCTGATACGTGAAGAAAGTTTAGCGCTCGTATTGACAAAATATCCAAATCCCGAAAATATTCCTCAAAGAAATATTGAATACACTAGAGAACTCGGTACTAAATTTCTTAATCAAATTCTAAAGCTATGCTCGATAGACAAAATAGATCATAACGATCGATAAATCGTTCTTTATACTATGAACTATCATGGTAGAGTTTCCTACCTATAAGTAATTCGGGGACTCCACAAAAAATACTAATGAATAATAAGAATGATATTTTAACTCGCCTCTATAATGCGAACGCCAATAGTGAAAAATTTACAATTCTTGAAGAGGTAATGTGTGATGCGGGTTTTGATGCCGTACTTTATTCTTTTTATCCCAAGTTATCTCAACTAGCAAAATCTCTACAACCTGTTTTTCAATTTTCAAAAGGCTATGAACCATTAATCGAAAATTATCAAAAAGAAAATTTTAGTGGTGATGACTTTGTCATTCGCCTACTAACAGAAGGAGCTGTTGAGCCATTCGACTGGTGGTTTCAAGCTAAAAAAACAAAAATGAGTGATCAAGAAAAAAAAGTCAATCACATTGCTCGGCATCAATTTGGAATAATGAAAGGCATTTGCCTACCAACATTAACTAATGACCTTGGAATAGCAGGCGTAAGTTTAATCAGCTTCAAGGCTGAGGATGAACACCGTCAGTTAGATGCGAAAGACCTAGATCAGTTACATAACTGTGCTCGTATGTATCACAACCATATTATGATAAACCAAAATGAACAATCTCAGTTCATTTTGCCAATATTAGATCTATTAACGCCCAAAAAGAAACTTGTGATTAAACATTTAATTTCTGGGAAACCGATGAAAACTATCGAAGGTGTTACCGAAAGATATGCTGAAAAGTTATTACTTGAGTTACGAAAGGGCTTTGGAAATATTTCAAAAAATGAATTGATCTACTTTTTCGGTCTAATTAATATTTCAGAATACCTATAGATAAGAACTGAGCTTAATTACAGGCTCTTAGTTTACTTCTTTAAACGCAAAGCATTTAATACTACTAATAAAGAACTCATAGACATTCCCAACGCTGCCATCCAAGGTTCTAACCAACCCATTGCGGCAATTGGAATCGCCACAATATTATAAATTATTGCCCATCCGAAATTTTGATGAATGATTCGTTGCATTCGTTTAGATAACGTTATTGCGCGAGGAAGTTGCCTCAAGTTTTCAGAAAGTAAAATCATATCCGCACTGGCCTGCGCTAATTGCGAACCTTTACCCATTGCAATGGATACATTGGCAGCGGCCAATACAGGCGCATCATTTACCCCATCTCCAATCATAGATACCACTTGACCATCTTTTTGTAATTGTTGAACATAGGCTAGTTTATCAGCAGGCAGCAATCCTCCTTTTGCATGATCAATTCCAAGATGTCTGGCGACATGATTTACTACATTTTGATTATCACCACTGAGTAAACTAACCTGAACACCTTGCATTTTAAGCTGTTCAATCGCTTCTTTAGATTCACTTCTAATTTCATCCTCAAATTCTAATAAAGCAAGCCACTCTCCCTCTCTGCCAAAATAGACTGTGCTAGATATATCCTTATCTTCATTGTTTAGTTTTTTATTTACAATCTCCTGAACAAAGGATTTGTTCCCAATACGGTAGGTTTTGTTTTCATACCTTCCCTCAACACCACGACCCGATTCTATTTTTATTTGTGACATTTGTTGTGATGTCTGTTGCTGCAATTCAGAGTATTCCAAGATCGCTTTCGCTACTGGATGTTCAGATACACTTTCTAAAGCCATAGCAAACCTTAAGCAATCCTCTTTTTGCAAGCTACCTATCACTTTAAAGTTTTTAAGCTGTAACTTACCGTAAGTTAACGTACCTGTTTTATCAAAAATTACGTGATTGATCTTTGCGAGTGTCTCTAGAGCATGACCTCGTGTGGTTAAAACACCCTGAGATGTCAGATGACCCGTTGCTGCGGTCAAAGCTGCCGGAGTTGCTAATGATAATGCACAAGGACAGGTAATCACCAAAACGGTTAAAGCTACCCAAAATGCTTTAGATGGATCTATAAACCACCATCCAATAAAAACGACTATCGCCAATATCAAAATAAAGCCAACAAACCAGCCTGCACTTTTATCTGCAAATTTTGCAAGGTCAGGTTTCTCTCGCTGTGCACGATCAAGTAGTCTGATAATTGATGACAGCATGGTGCTATCACCAAGTTTATCCACTCGCATCGTCAGAGGGCTCTCCGTATTTAAGGTGCCACCAATAAGCTGATCACCCAGTGTTTTCTTTAAGGGCAAACTTTCGCCTGTTAGTAGAGATTCATTAACACTACTGGTACCTTCCAGTATGCTTCCATCAGCTGGTACCGTTTCACCCGGCTTTATTAATACTAAATCGCCTAAGGTTAATTCATTCGCGGGAATCACTTCTTGAGATTGCTTGCCCTTGCTGTCAGTCATGATGCGGGTGGCTGTCTGTGGTAATAGTCTAACTAAAGCATCAGCTACTTCACCTGATCTATGACGAGCTCCCATTTCAAGAAAACGACCTAATAATAAAAAGAAGGTAAACATCACAACAGAATCAAAATATATTTCACCAGTATTGGTAATCGTTGCCCAAACACTGGCTAAATATGCACTACCAATAGCAATCGAGACAGGGAAATCCATACCAAATATGCCACGTTTAATATCACGCCAAGCTGCTCTAAAGAAAACTTGAGAAGAATAAAGTACAACAGGTGTCGTTATTAGGAGGCTAATCCAACGTAAAAAATGCTCCATTGAACCTGACATACCAGAGCTTTCACCGATATAAATGGCAATCGCAGGCATCATCACTTGCATCATCCCAATTCCTGCAAGTGCAATTCTGCGCAACGCCGCTGACTTCTCTTTCTTTTGAATATTTTCCAAACGCCCAGGATCAAATGGATGTGCGTTATAACCAATAGCTGAAATGGCAAAAAGAATGTCACTCAGTTTAACTATTTCATTGTCCCACTTTAAACTTGCACGATGGGTTGAGTAATTGACACTAAAATCAATTACCCCTTCAAGCTGCTTAACATGCTTTTCATTTAACCAAACACAAGCTGCACAAACTATACCTTCAAGAATTAAAGAAGCTTCTCGGATAGAACCTTGCTGTATTTGGACAAAACTATCTTGTAATTTCGGATTATCATAGACCTGTAACTCTGTTGGTATAAGGTCTTCAGGTTTTTGTGAGTTAACCGTACGATGAGAGTAAAAGGTGGTTAGCCCATTATCGACAATTGCCTGCGCCACTGACTGACAACCGATACAACACATGGGTTCTTTTTTATTATTAATCTCTACAGAAAAACTAATGCCATTAGCTACGGGTAGACCACAATGAAAGCATGTTTCTGACATGGAATTAGACCAATATCCTTATTCTATTTTAACCGTTCGATTATCAATTATATAAAAAAGGGGGGGGTGCCATATATAGCTAAAGTCACTGAGTTATGACAGCTAGTTAGGTACGACATCATCAACTTCAGGCTCACCATCGATGCACATAGTGGAAACACGCTTACCATCAACCATGCTGGAAATTACCGTTTGGCCTTTTATTTCATGTTCATCACCAGCACGATTAACAAGGATTTTCATCGTCCAACAACCAGCAAGAGGTAATGTAACAGGAACACTATAAACCCCACCACTCTCTTCTTCTA
>CAZWEA010000062.1:15579-18024 GCA_964632635.1 uncultured Cocleimonas sp.
TCATTCGATACAGCACCGGTAAACTGTGAGCTGATATGTTTTCCAACATCTTCACTTGCACTTTTAGGAAGAAGGATTTGTGCCAAGCCCCCACCTAAACCCGTAGTAGCAAAAGAGATAATGATACTATCAACCACCGCTACCATAATAAGAAAAACAATAATCAATGCAGGTATCCAGTGCATACCTTTTTTAATATCGCCCTCTAAAGCTCTTCTTTCATCTTGTACAGCAGTAATAATGCCTAGACCATAAGGAATCATCATGAAAAAGGCAAAGTGTATAGCAAACACATCAATTCCATCCCAATGTGCGATTACCAGTGGGATATATACCAACAACATACTCGCAGCCGTTGCAAGCGCAGCCATTTTCCCGCCCCAGTGAACCACTTTAAAATAGATAAAGAAGAGGGAGAACGCAAGTAGTGAGCCGAAACCCAAGGTCATAACTAAAGGATAATTATTCATGGTTACTATTTAATACTCTTTTTTAAGGCAAAATAAACTGTGATTCTATATAAATAGTTTCTTTGACTTCACCTTCAGTAGGAGTCAGTACAAATTGAAACTTTCGCTGCTTAGAACGACTCTTCGCAGGATCCAGACGCACCTTAACCAACAGTTTTTGTCTCTCATCAGGTCTTAAGGAAACATCTTTAATTGGACTGATATCAACTTCTGCCCCTGGCAAACCTTCTATAGACAAATCAAACCTAGAAGCTAGCATCGATTTATTAACCACACTCAGGTTATATTTATTAAGTATGCGCCCGTCAGATAATGTAACATAAAGCGGACTACGAATCTGTCTTGCCGTACTTTCGATAATTTTATGACCACTCATGCTCCATATTAAAAAGCCAATAGCACCTGCAATAGCCAAACCATAACCATAGGTTCTTAATTTAAAGAAGTGGGTTTTACCATGATCAAGACCATTCTCTGATTCATAGCGAATTAAACCACGATCCCAACCACGGGCATCCATAATGGTGTCACAAGCATCGACACATAAACCACATTGAATACAGTTAAATTGCATTCCATCACGAATATCAATGCCGACAGGGCACACCTGAACACATAAACCACAATCAACACAATCGCCCACATCAGCTTGTTGTCTAGCTTCCAATGTTTTTAATGCTTTAATAGGTTTGGCACGACCTTGCTTACCTTCACCACGATATAAATCATACGTTGGAACAAGGCTATCTTTATCAATCATGACACTTTGAAAACGTGCATAAGGACACACGTGTTCACAAACTTTTTCTCTCATTAAACCTGCTGCGATATACGTTGTTGCCATTAAACCAAATGCTGTTCCATAGGCAACCGACGCGGCATTTCCTGTAAAGAAATCAACAAGCATCGTTGGTGCATATGCCCAATATAATACAAAAGTCAGTCCGGTCCACAGTGCCAGTACCAGCCAAAGAAAGTGAGTCGTCCCTTTTTTTATTATTTTTTCAGCTTTCCAAGGTTGCTTATCAAGGCGTAGACGTTTAACACGATCCCCTTGTACGAGTTTTTCTATTTCACGAAAAGCATCAGTCCATAGCGTTTGGAAACAAAAATAACCACAAAATGCTCGACCCACTAAAGCGGTAGCAAAGAAAAGAACAACTGCAGCAAGAAACAATAAAGCAGCTAACCAGAATATGTCTTGTGCATAAACTACAAAGTCAAAAATATAAAACTTTCTGGCTACCATATCAAATAACACGGCTTGATTGTCACCGATAGGACGAGACCAAGGAATCCAAGGTAATATAAAGTAGACAAGATATGCGAGATACAACACTACTGTTTTGAAAGTACGAAAGCGTCCTTTGACAGTACGTGGATGAATAGCAACACTCTCTGCTATTACGGGTATTGGAAAATCATTCATTGAATCACCTCACAAAATTAAGTGTCTGTATTCTGAACGCTAAGGGTAGAGTTTGAAATGATATTAATCAATTGGCCTACCTGAAAATCCATAACAACAAACAAAAAAACGACCGAATAAATCGGTCGTTCTCTAAGTAATACAAAGGGTTGGCTAAACTTAGTTAGAACCTAATAGCTTAAGATAAACCACTAACACTTTGATTTCATCATTTGAAAGCCGTGATTCCCAAGCTGGCATTTCACGTTGAATTCCATCAGCTATCACGGTTTTTACCGCTTCTACTTTCTCTTCTATTGTTTCTGCACCTAGAACATCAGCCTGAGTCCATATTTTATCAGTTAGGTTAGCAGACCCTAATGCTTTCATACCAACACCCGTTGGCATATGGCACCCTGAACAACCTTTGGTATTAAATACGGCTTTACCTTTTTCTGCTAATGTTTTATCAGATTTATATCCCGAAAGACTTAATACATAGTGGGCAGATTCTGTGATTTGAGTAGAAGATAAAGTTGCAGCATGTGAAGGCATATTACCTTTACG
>CAZWEA010000063.1:0-18015 GCA_964632635.1 uncultured Cocleimonas sp.
AGTTCGGGCGTAGAGAGGTTAATAGGCAATTATGTAAAAATAGGGGGGGTGCCATATGGAGTTTTTGTTTCTCTTGGTTTTAAATTAAAACCCCGCTACTATCGCCCTCATATTAACTTATATAGGTTTTCAAATGTCTCAAGATTCAGCATTGATTATTGCACAGGAATGGCTAGATGCCTCAGCACATACTGCAACAAATAAACTTTTCGATGAACATTTTAATCTTATCTCAAAAAAAGTTAGGGTGACAGGTGTACCAGGATTAGAAAGTGTTAGCTATGAAGATTGGGCGAGGCAAAGCAAAAAAGAGTTTAAAGATAATATACTCAAAAGTGTGAAGTACGAAGGCTTAAAGCTACTAGCGACAAATGACTATCAAGTGATGTTTAAAACAATTGAAGTGGTTGAAGCAAATGATGGCACGCTCAAAAAACACGGTGTAGAAATTCTACTAAGTAAAGAAGATGATAGCGTTTACCGAGTTACTCAAGAGCGGGTTTTGACGGATGATGAGTCACGTCATGATGGATTAATGTAATTATTTTACTGTTATAAATGGTCATTCATACATAAATAGCCTTTTAAACTATTAAAAAGAGGTATTTAAAGATAGCTCTACTAACAAACGGGGTAACAGGTTTAGATTATCGAGTGTCTTTTTAGCTTAGAGCGCAAAGTAGCTCTATTAATACCAAGGCATGCTGCTGTTCTAGATTGATTGCCGTGGGTGTGCTCCATTAAAACTTCTAAAAGAGGGCGCTCTACTTCATCCATTATCTGACGATAAAGAAAAGTGGCATCATGGTCACCTAGCATAGTTATATAGTTTTCAACCGTAGTTCTTGCTGCATCAGCAAGAGAAGATTCACCAGTGGGGATGACGGGGATATTTTTCATGGGTAAGCTCATTTCTTAATACTGTCCTTATTAAGGTTTACTATTTATTAGGGGGCTATATTTCCTTAGTCGCATACAGCGTGTTCAGAAGTTCAGTTAATCTCACTAATTGTGCCTGAGAGCAACTGATAGTGAAAATATCTCTTTTTAATGACTTCAATAATTCCTGTTTTTGACTAACTAAAACGTATAAGTACCAGCCGATGTGTTTGCGAGCAATACGAATCCCCTGATCAGTGCCATAGTGGCGATGAATGGCACTTATATGGCTTATAATCGTGTTTATTTTTACTTGTGTGTTTATGGTGCCACTTGGTGAATTATAGTTTAGGCTATCGTGTAATTCTTTGAATATCCAAGGTTGTCCCTGACTAATCCGGCCTAACATAAGCCCATCAGCGCCCGTGTATTGAAAAATAAAACGTGCATCATCTAGAGTTTTGATATCACCATTGGCGATGACAGGAATACCTATCGCTTGTTTGATCTGACGAATGGTTTCATACTCAGCAAAGCCTGTGTATGCCTGACTACGTGTACGCCCATGTACTGCAAGACTGGCAATGCCAGCATCTTCTGCTATCTTTGCAATATCAATTGCGTTACGGCTAGATTCGCACCAACCTGTGCGTGTTTTTAAGGTGACAGGAACATCAACTGCTTTAACAACCTGTGTAAGAATTTTTTTCACTAGTGCCGTGTCACGCATGAGAGCCGAACCCGCAGCTTTATTGCATACTTTTTTTGCAGGGCATCCCATATTAATGTCTATAATATTTGCACCAAGTTCTACATTAAAACGAGCAGCATTAGCCATAATTTCAGGGTTGGTCCCAACAATTTGAGCTGATCTTGGTGTTGGTTCATCCATTTCTATCAGTCTTGTTTGAGTTTTCCTACTGTTTAATAATGATAAGTCGGATGTAATCATTTCTGAAGATGCTAAACCTGCACCAAACTTTCTGCATACATCTCGATAAGGTCTATCAGTTACTCCAGCCATTGGAGCAAGTAATAATTTACTTTGTAGTTGGTATACACCTATCTGTAACATATTGATATTGTGGGTATGAAAGTCTAAATAGCTTAGAGGAAATCAAATTGAAAGCGAGTAGCACTTTTACCAGGGTCTTTAATTTTTAATTTTATACTGGTTGGTTGCTTAATTTGTAAAAGCATACCCTTACTTGGATTATCGAGATACTCTTCGGGTGTAAACCTTCTTAATGCTATTACTTCTGATTTGGCATTGCTCAATTTGACTTCAAGAATAGGATAGGGTTGAACTTGTTTAGCCGTATTTTCCATTGTCGCTGAAATCATCAAGACACCAGATTCATTTGGATGTGCAAATACATTATGATTAAGCATTTGAATTTGATCAGGAAGTCGTTGTGGTTCCCCCGAGAAAATATGCCGATAATTATAAAAAACTTGTAATAGAAGTAAGGAAATAAGTAATAGAGCCGTTAAAATAAGAATTTTATTGGAATATGGGGAGGTCTTCTTATTTAAACTTGGCGTAATTTTAGTTTGCTTAGAGCGAGGTTGATTAATGCTTCTTTCTATTACAGAATCATGGTGCGATTTACTATCAATGCTTGCTGTTTTTTTTGACAGATTGGAATAGGGTTCTTGCATTGTAGTTGACAGATTTTCTTTTGTACTGAAAACTTGCTGACACTCACCACAACGAAGTTGTCCGCCAGCGATAGTAATCTCACGCATCTTGACATTGAAAATGGCCTTACAATGTTCGCACTGAGTAAACATGGATCAACTAACCTTTGTTATACTTTTGTTGCATTTATCCTAACCCAACCATCTAAGGTTGCATACTCAAATTCTTTGAAAGTTTGAGAGTAAGTTTCTATTATTTGATCTTTCTGCTCTTCTAATAATCCAGATAGTACCAGTTGACCGCCTGACTGAGTTAAGCCACTAAATAGAGGGTATAGTTCCTGCAAAGGTCCGCATAGTATATTGGCTAATAATAATTCAACAGGAGTATCTGGGCAATCATCCGGTAAAAAACAATTAATTGTATCAGCGCAAATTTGGTTACGGAGCATATTTTCTTGCGTCGCCGTTAAAGCTTGAGAGTCTATATCGGTTGCAGTGATTTTTGTAGCACCTAATTTCGCCGCAGCTAAGGAAAGAACACCGCTGCCACAACCATAATCTATAACACTTTTACTTATTGGCGGGTTATTATCAAGCCATTCAAGACAGAGGGCTGTCGTTGGATGGGTGCCTGTTCCAAAAGCGAGTCCCGGATCAAGTAAAATCTTAGTGCTATCATCATCAGGAAGTTCGTAGTTACTGGGATAGATCCATAAATTTTCACCAAAGCGCATCGGATGAAAATCTTTCATCCAGACGCGTTCCCAATCTTGATCTTCAATGTTTTCAATCAAAAAATCTTTGATGTCCCATTGGCTTTTATTTTTTCTTACTAGATTACTTAAAGTCGTTAAATCGGTATCAGACTCAAACAAAGCTGTAATAATCAAATCATCCCAAAGTGGCTTTTCCCCCGGAAGAGGCTCTAATACAGGTGTATCAGCAGCATCTTGCCAAGTGATTGAAAGCGCATTATTATCTTCCATCGCTGCTTCAATGGCTTCATGGTTTTGTTTGCTGGTAAAGCAGACAAATTGTAACCAGCTTTTTTGTTCAGACATGGGTATTGTTAATTATAAGCCAAGCTTTTTTTCAAGATAGTCAATACCTGCACCACCTGCAACAAACGCTTTGTCGTCCATAATTCTACGTTGCAGAGGAATATTCGTTTTGATGCCTTCAATAACCATTTCTGAAAGTGCTACTCGCATACGTTTGATTGCAGTCTCACGGTCTTCTGCATGGACAATAAGCTTACCAATCATTGAATCATAATAAGGTGGTACAGTATAGCCACCGTAGATATGTGAGTCTACGCGAACACCTAGACCTCCAGGGACATGGAAACGTTGAACTTTTCCAGGTGATGGGACAAAGGTTACAGGATCTTCTGCATTGATACGACATTCAATAGCATGTCCTCTAGGTATCAAGCCTTGTTTAATTTTAAGTTCTTCACCTGAAGCGATTAGTAACTGTTGTTTGACAAGATCAACACCTGTGATGAGTTCTGTGACAGGATGTTCAACTTGCAAGCGGGTATTCATTTCAATGAAGTAGAATTCGTTATTCTCATATAAAAATTCGAATGTACCAGCACCACGATAGCCAATTTCACGACAGGCATTTGAGACGGCTTCACCCATTTGCTTACGTTGTTTATCAGTGATCCCAGGAGCAGGAGCTTCTTCAACAACCTTTTGATTACGTCTTTGCATCGAGCAATCACGTTCACATAAGTGAATTGCATTTCCATGGGTATCGGCTAAAACTTGAAATTCTATATGGCGAGGTTTTTCTAAAAACTTCTCCATAAATATAACATCATTATTAAACGCCGTTGCAGCTTCTGCTTTGGTAAGGGCGACTGATTCTAATAATTCAGAGTCATCGTAAACAACACGCATGCCACGCCCACCGCCACCGCCTGTTGCTTTGATAATAACGGGATAGCCAATATCTTTCGCCATTTCAAATATTATCTTTTCATCTGTTGGAATGGCTCCACCAGATCCTGGAACACAAGGAACACCAGCTTTTATCATCGCTTCCTTAGCCGCTATCTTGTCACCCATAATGCGGATAGTTTCAGCCGTTGGCCCAACAAAAATAAACCCACTAGATTCAACTCTTTCAGCAAAATCAGCATTTTCTGAAAGGAATCCATAACCTGGGTGAATCGCATCAGCATCAGTGACTTCAGCAGCACTAATAATAGCAGGTATATTTAAGTAGCTTTCCAGAGAAGATGGAGGACCAATGCACACAGATTCATCAGCAAGCCGTACATGTTTTAATTCTCTGTCAGCCGTGGAATGTACTGCAACCGTTTTAATACCCATTTCGTGACAAGCACGAAGAATTCTTAGGGCTATTTCACCGCGATTGGCGATGAGAAGTTTTTTGATCATTTTAGTCTCTGCCCGTATTATTCAATGATGAAAAGTGGTTGGTCAAATTCGACAGGCTGCTCATTTTCAACGAGAATTTCTTTTATAACACCTGACTTTTCAGACTCAATTTGGTTGAGCATTTTCATGGCTTCGATGATACAGAGTGTGTCACCTTTAGAAATACTCTGACCTACGCTAACAAAAGGAGGTGAAGTGGGTGAGGCAGAACTATAATAAGTTCCAACCATAGGGGAATCAATGGTTTCTCCGCTGGGCTTTTCGGCTTCTGCAGGAGCCGAAAAACCTGTGTCAGCCACAGGTGCTGCTAAAATAGGAGCTTGAGCAATTGGTGCAGCTATTACCGCTGGAGCTGGTGAGTTACGAGAGATTCTTACTGATTCCTCACCTTCTTTAATTTCTAATTCGGCAATATCACTGCTTTGAATCAGCTCAATTAGTTTTTTTATTTTACGAACATCCATGGGTTAATTCTCTGTTTGATTTTCCAACAGGCGGGTTGCCGCCAGTAAAGCTAATTCATAGCCCTGCGCCCCAAGACCGACGATAGTTCCAACAGCTATATCTGAAAAGAAGGAATGCTGGCGGAAATCTTCGCGTTGGTGAACATTGGAAAGGTGAATTTCTATAAAAGGTATTTGAGTTCCAAGTAACGCATCTCGAATAGCGATACTGGTATGTGTAAAGGCAGCAGGGTTAATTAAAATGAAATCTACTTTATCCTTAAATGCTTGATGTATATGGTCAATTAATACGGATTCTGAGTTACTTTGAAAGTGTGTTAATTGATTATTGTCTTGGTTAGCAAGGCTTGCTAAATTATTTGCGATATCAGCAAGAGTATCTGATCCGTAAATCTCGGGCTCACGTGTTCCAAGAAGGTTTAGGTTTGGACCATTAAGAAGAAGTAATCTAGCCATAATTACAATTATTATCGTTTTAGACGAAGTTAAAGACAGAACGCATCATGTTAGCTGAATTTTACTACTGTTTTTTCTCAAAGGCTATTCAATTTGTGATTTATACTGAAAAAGGGTATTTGATAGCTTCGTGATGTTGGTAGTTAGTCACTTCAAAGTCATCAGTAGTTACCCATGTTTCAATGTCTTGTAAGGTTTTAATATCAGGGTTGATATGTAGCTTAGGAGAAGGAAAGGGCTCTCTTTTAAGTTGCACATCTCGCATTAACTCAAGTTGGTCTTCATAAATGTGTGCATTTACAATTTTGTGATAAGCTTTTGCAGGCTTGTGTCCTGTAATTCTAGCGACAATGGCAAGCAGTACAAATACCTGACATTGATTAAAATTAACACCGAGAGGTAGATCAGCGCTACGTTGAATACTGTTTAAATAAAGTTTATCACCCAGTAATGAGAAGTGATGTGTATGCATACAAGGACGTAAGCAACCTAAATCAAATTCACCTGGGTTATAAAAGGTCATGATTTCACTGCGATCATCAATGCTTTGTTTTAAATTATCAATAACCTTTTTGAATTGATCAAGAGAGCTTCCATCAGGGCGTTGCCATGAGCGACCTTGAACACCGTAGACGCGTCCCATGTCATCTTCACCTTTTCGATTTGGGTTAGTTAGCCAAGCCTGATTTTCATTGGCATTTGCATTCCATGTATTACAACCAATAGTACGAAATTGTTCGGCACTACTATAACCACGCAAATAACCTAACATCTCGGCAATCGCTGATTTCCAAAAGCTTTTACGTGTAGTAATTAAAGGGAAGCGATTGTTTTCAATGTCATATTCCAAATCTGCATTGATAATAGTAAGACAGCGTTTACCCGTTCTTTCATTGCTTACCCATTCACCTTCATCAATGATACGTTGGCATAGGTCTAAATACTGCTTCATGCTTCTTTGCTCTTGTAGGCAAAAACGATGAGAATAATACCAATAACAATCATCGGTAATGATAAGAGTTGACCTTCAGTAAGCCACTTAATTCCAAGGAAATCACTATTATCAGGAACACGGAAAAACTCTACAGTAGAACGTGCTGTGCCATAGCCGAGTAAAAATAGACCAGTAACAGCCCCAGTTGGGCGTGGTTTTTTAGAATAAAACCAGACAAGTAAGAATAATAAAATGCCTTCTCCAAGGAGTTCATAAAGTTGTGAAGGGTGGCGCGGTAGTGCATCGGCATTATTATATTGTGTTTGGAAGTTCATTGCCCAAGGAACATCTGTTGGTCTTCCCCAAAGCTCTCCATTGATAAAGTTCCCCATTCTTCCTGCACCTAAACCTATTGGTACGAGTGGTGCGATAAAATCACCAAGTTGTAACTTAGGTAAGTTCCATTTTCTAGCAAGAATGATCATGGCAATCGTCACCCCAATTAAGCCGCCATGAAAGCTCATGCCAGGCTCCCAGATACGGAAAATTTTGAAAGGATCAGCCATTAATTCTGGAAACTGGTAAAAGAACATTTCTCCAATTTTACCACCGGCGATAACACCAATAGCACCATAGAACATAACATCATCCACTTGTTCTGGTGTAACAGGGCTATGTGGACGACGTGCACGAATCCTTCCCAAAACTAAAAAAGCAAGAAAGCCAATCACATACATCAAACCATACCAGTGAATACTTAAGGTTTTAATGAAATGAAATTCAAAGAGAACGGGGTCCCAGCCAGGGTGAGTTAACATATATTATTGACCTAATAGAAAAGGTTATTGAGTTCTTCGCCAGGGTTATCTGCACGCATAAATGCTTCCCCTACTAGAAACGCATTGACGTGATGTTCACGCATGAGCTTTACATCTTCACTCGAATGAATACCACTTTCGGTAACGACAATACGGTCGTCTGGAGTTTGTTCTAATAAATCGAGTGTGGTGTTCAATGAGGTTTCAAAATTTCGTAAGTTACGATTATTAATACCTACAAGTTTTGCTCCAAGAGGTAGAGAGCGTAACAGCTCTTCCTCGTCATGTACCTCAATTAATACATCCATACCCAACGCGCGCGCTAAAGAATATAATTGGTTTAGTTTTAGGTTATCTAAAACTGCAACGATAAGTAGAATACAATCAGCACCCATTGCCCGTGCTTCATAGACCTGATAAGGATCTATGATGAAATCCTTGCGAATAACGGGTAAATCACAAGCTGCTCTAGCTTGTTTTAAATATTCATCACTCCCTTGAAAAAAATCAATATCTGTTAGAATAGATAAACAACTCGCTCCCCCTTGTTGATAGCTTTCAGCTATTTCTGCAGGGTTAAAGTTCTCTCGCATCACGCCTTTACTGGGCGATGCTTTTTTTATTTCAGCGATAACGGCAGCTTCATTGCTATTGAGTCTTTTTTCCATTGAATCAACAAAACCGCGAACAGGTGAAGCTGTTTTAGCTTCTTCAATCAGTTGTTCTAAAGGTCGTGATTTAATGCGCTCTGCTATTTCTTCATCTTTGCGTTTGATGATTTTTCTAAGTATATCGGGTGGATTTGTCATATTTTAATTGTATTAGAATGAGTTTGATTCATTAATTAACTGTAATAATTTCTTTCTTGCGGCGCCTGAAGCGATCACTTCAAGGGCGCGTTCGATACCTGTATTGTGTGAAGCAGTTAAACCGGCTACATAAATAGCGGCACCTGCATTTAACGCAACAATATCACGAGCGGGGCTTGCTTCATTATTTAACACCGAGTTAACCATTTCTAAACTTTCTTCTGCATTATTAACCCGAATATTACTAAGCTCGTGTTGCATCATTCCAAAGTCTTCAGGTTTGATCGTATATTCAGTAATCTCACCATTTTTTAACTCTGCAACAGATGTTGGGGCTGAAATGCTTATTTCATCCATACCATCATCACCGTGTACGACCATCACATGATTAGCACCCAGTTGTTTGAGTGTGTCAGCAAGTGGACGTACCCAATCTATGCTAAAGACCCCTAGTAATTGATTTGGTGTAGAAGCAGGATTTGTTAAAGGACCTAATAAATTAAAAAGAGTGCGAACGCCCATTTCTTTACGTGGCCCTATGGCATGCTTCATCGCGCTGTGATGCAGTGGTGCAAACATAAAGCCAACACCAATATCTTCCACGCAGGCTTTAACTTGGTCGGCACTTAATTCAATATTGACTCCAGCAGCTTCTAACAAATCAGCCGCGCCAGACTTGCTAGAGATTGATCGATTGCCATGTTTGGCAACACGTCCACCGGCTGCGGCTACCACAAAACAACTGGCGGTTGATATATTAAAAGTACTGCTACCATCACCGCCTGTACCAACAATTTCTACCAGATTGCCACTATCCTTAATATTTACACTAGAAGCTAAAGAACGCATAACATTGGCAGCTGCTGTAATTTCATCTACCGTTTCACCTTTCATACGCATACCAATGAGAAACCCACCAATTTGTGAATCAGTGGCTTGCCCTGTCATGACCTGATGCATTACATCCGTCATTTCTTGAGGACTTAAATCTTCTTTTTCAATAATTTTTTGGATTGCAGATTGGATATTCATGTGAGTGTTTTGTGTTTTTTACTTGATATGAAATAGTATCATGGCAGATTGTTATTATCTTGCTCTTTGTTTTGTGCTGTGAGATTTTTTTTATGCAAGATCTCATATCATTGTGAATTTAATATGCTTATTAAGTTTATATATGGCTAGTATAAGTTATCATCCTTAAATATATTTAGGATACTCAAATACAATGACTGATTATAAAAATAAATTACTCGCTATTTTATCTGGAGCCATGAATTCTGGAGTGCAGTTATTTATGACAATATTACTAGCTATGGTACTAATAGTCGGTACATATTATTTATTTAATTATGAAAATAATTCTATAATCGAAGTCTCTAATGAAAGCATTCACAATATAATTTATAACGATGGTTACAGCGTACCTTTGACAGCTCAAGAGCGACAATGGATTGATCAAAATCCGATTGTTCAACTAGGAGTCGATCGTGCTTTTCCACCGTTTGGTTCAATAAATAATGACAATAATTATATCGGTTTTTCGGCGGATTATATACGTATTATCGAGCATCGCACGGGTCTTAATTTTCATATTGAAAAAGATGCTTCTTGGGGTGAGACCATGGAGCTGGCTATATTAGGTAAGTTGGATATGCTTGTGGGACTTGTTAAAACTGCTGAGGTACAACAAGTTTTAGATTTTACTGATTCCTATATTAAAAGAAATACAGTGATTATAAATGTTGGGAAAAAGCATGGTTTTATAGGTTCTTTGAAGTATTTAAATAATAAAAAAATTGCAATAGAGAGAGGTTCTTCCTTCGCAACAGAACTAATGAAAAACTACCCAAAAATTGAACTGTTATACGTTGACAATACAGCTGAAGCGTTAAAACAAGTTTCAATAGGTAATGCGGATGCCTATATTGGTAACCCTGACATTGCTAGAAAAATTATTCAAGAAGATGTTTATTACAACTTATCATTTTCAGCAGATACAGAATTCTTTAGTAGTCATAGTATGGGTATTATCAAACCAAACAAAATTTTACTGAGTATTATAAATAAAACACTTCAATCTGTTTCTGCAGAAAATAAAAGTAATCTTGTTAATTATTGGTTTGGTTTAAGTTCAAAACAATTTGTGCCTAAGAAAACAGTTTTATTGATTGGTTCTTTCTTGCTTGGAATGCTATTCCTCCTAATGGCGTGGACTTATAGTCTCCGAAAAACAAAAAATGCATTGAAGAAAAGTCAGAAAAAGCTACAACTACAATCGGAGGTTGATGAACTTACGGGATTAAGGAATAGACGTGGATTTTATAAACGACTTAAAAGAGTGATTGAAAACTCTGATGAAAGCTCTCAGTCTTTTGTTTTATTCTTTTTAGATTTAGATATGTTTAAAGAAGTTAATGACATGCATGGTCATGAAGTGGGTGATATGCTACTTATTGAAGTCGCTAAACGTTTAAAAACTAGTGTAGCGAGTAACGGAAGCGTATCTCGTCTTGGTGGTGATGAGTTTGTCATTATTGTGCCTGGCTTGTTTGATAAAGTTAAAATTAAAAAGGTCGCAGAGAAAATTCGAAGTAAGTTAAGCTATCCTTACATCATCAAAGGACATGAAGTAAGTATTACAACAAGTATTGGGATTACCCGTTATCCAGAGGATGCAAGCGATAATAAAATGTTGGTTATGAATGGTGATCAAGCAATGTATTATTCTAAAAATAATGGTCGAAACTGTTTCTCTTACTTTAACAAGGCACTCCAAAATGAAGCACTTCATAGAACATCGTTAATTAAAGATTTGCGCGTAGCGGTTTATGAAAGACAGTTTTCATTACATTTTCAACCCATTATTGAATTATCAAGTAATAAAATCACAAAAGCTGAAGCGTTGATTAGATGGGATCATCCTACTAGAGGTTTAATAGCACCGGATGAATTTATTCCTTTAGCTGAAAAGGCCGGCCTAATCAATGCCATTGGTGAATGGGTTTTTAAAGAAGCGATGGATCAAACGGCTATAATTCAGAAAACTTATAATAAAGACTTCCAGATGACAGTAAATACATCACCTTTACAATATGAAAAAAATGGTATGGATGTTGATGTATGGAGTGAATATATTAATTCCTGTGGGCTGTCGGGTAATAATGTTGTGCTAGAGATTACAGAAGGTTTGTTAATGGAAATGAATGAATCTGTTATTAAAAATCTATTTCAATTAAGAGATTTGAGTATTAGTGTTGCGATAGATGATTTTGGGACAGGCTATTCGACGCTTTCATATTTAAAGAAATACGATATAGACTATTTGAAGATTGATCAATCTTTTGTAAGTAATTTGACAGCTGATTCCGATGATCATGTTTTGGTGCAAGCTATTATTGAAATGTCAGCTAGGCTGGGTGTAAAAATTGTTGCAGAAGGTGTTGAAAAGGAAGAGCAAAGAGATATATTGCGTAAAGCGGGTTGTGATTTTGCTCAAGGTTATTACTATTCTAAGCCTTTAAATGCGAAGGACTTTATGAAGTTATTGCTTAGTTGGAATGAAAAGCCTGAGAAAGCCGTAATATCTAGTGAATTACCGATGTTGAGATAACTTTAGTTAACTTTCTCTAGTAGTGTACAGGCGAGATTTTCAATCAAAATTTTCTTATTTATTGTTTTAATATTACCTTTATTTTGCCAAATAAAATAATCTGAATGTGCATCATGATAGTCAAGCTCAGTATATATCGCTGGCATACTAGGAACATGATCTCCGTATAAGCAAAGTAGGGTATCCTTATCAGCACGTTTATAATATTCAGTTAGGCTTTCAATCATCTTATCGGCATTGGCTAAATGACGTAAGTAAACAGTTAAGTCGTTATTTTCAGTAATGATTTTACTGTGTGAATAATAGTATTCTTGTTCTTCTTTGGTCACTTTTTCAAGGTGTAATGGGCCATGATTTTCCATGGTAATTGCAAATATAAATAAGGGCTTATCTGTTTTATTCTTAGTAATTTCTAATATTTTTTCAGTGACTGCTTGATCTGAAATATACGGGCCAAAGCAATCCTTTTCTTTGAAGCTTTTAATATCGATAAATTCATCAAATCCCATTGCCGAAAATATTCGATCACGCCCAAAAAATGAAGCCGAGTGAGGATGTATGCAAATACAATAGTAGCCTTGGTTTTGTAATAAACTAGCAATTGTAGCTGTTTTCATTTTATGCAGGTAGTGGTAGGGATAGAAGCGGTAAAAGCCTAAGGATTCTGATTGTAGCCCGCTTAAAAATGCAAACTCTGAACGCATAGTATTAGCACCCCATGCAGGGATTTTAAGTTTTCCATATTGGATCGATTCGGCATTACAATTATCAAAGTTCTTTAGCACTGAGGTGTGAATAGCTGGATGTAAACGGCGTGCATCAAAAAAAGATTCGCTTTGGATAATCGTTATATTGGGCCGTTCTTCAGTTGTGCAATTGTTAAAAAAAGGGGGGGGTGCCTTATCAGATTTTGGCGTGTTAATTTGACTATTAAAAGTCGAATTTTTTAACGCATATTGGACTTTGTTTTTATGTGCTTTAGTTGAAGCCTGTTTGCTATAAATAAAAAGTGTGTTTAATAAGCCGTGTTTTGCATTATCTCTATCGGGGTTCATGGAAAGCTTTATGACTAAGGAAATTGCTCTGGCGATGAGGTAAAACACAATGATAGCAAGCAGGCTGCTAATAATTCTTTGCCATGTGAAAGCTAATGGGGGCTCTAAAGTCAATACGCTGATAATTAAACCAATAATAATGATTGGAGCGATGATTACAGGGGCTAGACCAAGAAAAGGAAAGTACAATCGTGGGTGTTTAAATGCTTGTGAAAACATCACAATATCTGAAAATATCATTGGCTCACGCAGAGCCTTAAATTTCGCATTGCTAACGGCAGTTAAGATTATTAAAAAGATACTCACTGCAAGTGCTGAAAATATTGCACGTTGTACCACTAAGCTGACACAGATGAACATGATGCTAACTAAAAGACTTTGTAATACTACTGTGTTTCTATGAAGTGCTGGAGCTTGCGGCTTTAAAAAGCGCTCTGGTAAAAATGAGAATGCTATTGTCAGTAGCAAGGCAATAAAGGTAATGCTCATTAACGAGAACCTGAGCCATAAATTAATCGCATTATCCAGTCAGATACTCGCGTGGGTAGGGCGCCTAAAAACCACATACCAAAATTTAAAGGAAAGGGAAATGAAATACTGGGCTTATTCTTAGCAATTCCTTTGGCAATAATATCGGCAGCCTTTTCTGCTGAGACTAAAAAAGGTCTTGAAGCGGGAAAGCGATCACTCATCGGTGATTTCACAAAGCCAGGGTATACAATATTAACTTTAATACCATCTGGTTTTAACCAAGCAAGCAGTGATTCACCATAGGCTTTTACTGCGGCTTTACTCGCACAATAAGCAGGTGTTAGTGCCATGCCATAATAGGCTGCAAGTGAGCTGACAATCACAATCTGTCCTCTTTTTCTTTGCTGCATACGGCTGATTAATGGATTTAAACTTGCCAGCACGCCATACACGTTGGTGTTGATAATATTACAAATATTCTGCCATTCTTCTGCCTTACCTTCTTTGCCAATACTATGGGCAATGCCTGCATTACAAATAATCAAATCAATGGGAAATTCTATATCGATTTTCTCGATGAGCATTTGCACGTTTTCGCTTTCGCTAATATCAATCGAATGGGTAACCGTTTCTGCTTGTTTTTGTTGGCAGGCTTGCGCAACGTTTTCTAATCTTTGTTGATTTCTAGCGAGTAAAATCAAGCGAGAATCTGAGTTTGCCAATCGCAAGGCTAATGCAGAACCAATTCCACTGCTTGCGCCGGTTATTAGGATATTTTTTTTACTCATTTAAATCTATTTCAACCTTACATCCTAAAACAGGAAGGCAACCGGCAATTGCCATTCGAATTCCCTTTATATTATAGAAACTGCCATTAATTTGTGTGGTATCGGTAATATACTGTCTAAAAGCACGGAATAAGGTTTTATCTGGTGGCGTAGCTTGTGTCCAGAAATCATCTAAATCTCCCTGAAAAGTAAGCCCAGGAATATCGTAAATCGCCTCTCCAAGTGCTATCACAGGGCAATCATAAGTTAGCGCAGAGTTACCCACTGTACTATTGACTAGTACCGTTCCCTTAGCATGTTGCAATAGCTCATTTAAATTACCAGACTCAAGATAAATCAGGCGTTCCTGGGATAATCCATTTTCTAAGGCTGATTGTTTAATCACCAAGGGGAAATCAATGAACCAAGGGTCAAGCGGGTGTACTTTTACCACTAAACAGGCATCTTCTGGTGCGAATTGGGTAAAGGATTGAATACAGGTTTGGATAAAGGCAGTTAAGTTTTTAACAGGAGAATGTAAACGGATTTGTGAATCTGCATCCAGTTGTAACGGCAAAATATAAAAAGGCACATTGCGTTTTAATAAATGCGAAATTTGTCTTGCTGCTTTTCGATCATAATAAAAATACAGTGATGGCATGCGTTGAATGAAACCCCAGTATTCTTTTAAAGCGCTGTCAGGACGGTGTGTTTTATAATGTGGAAATTGGGGCCGTAAGAAAGTTTTAGCTAATTGATAGCGAATGTCATACCACGCTCTTGTACTGAGTCCACCACCTGTTGATTTTGGTTCTGGAAGTTGCTTTGTTGATTGGTTTAGTTTTTCTCTATTTCCATAATCGAGAAAAAACTGAGGGTCTTTAGGGATATTTGAATGTGCATTCACACCGCCCTTTTCTAAGGTGATCCAATGAGGTCTAAAATAACCTTCTTCAAAGACATGAATATTTATGCCTTTTTCTTTAGCTAAGTCTACAGCTGAACGATGTACAGGGCGCGTATCACCGAATAAAATAATATCGGTGATCTGATGTTTGTTGAAAAGACGCTCATAAAAATTTGCTAAATTTTCAAGTGTGCCTGAGTAGTTGACGTGCTTTGAGGCTTTCTTAAAAAAGCGACCAGAGTATAGATCACCACCACAAAAGTTGACCTTGAGTGCTTGATGTCCTGCTTTAATCATCTCCTTTTCAAGTTGAGTAAAAAAAGGACTGGCTACGCCTTGAAGGAAAAGGAAGGAGCATTTACCCGTATTCGTGCTAGGTGTAGTAATGGCACCCCCCCCTTTTTTTGAATATTGCACTGAGATCCCTAATAACTACTTACGCCCGATTAATTCTATTTGGTAACCATCTGGATCTTCTAAAAAGGCAATAATTGTTTTACCCGCATTCATAGGGCCTGCGTCGCGAATGATTTTCCCACCCATTTGTTTCATTTTTTCACAGGCTTGATAAACATCATCAACACCAATGGCAATATGCCCAAATGCGTTGCCAATCTCATAACTATCCACACCCCAATTATAGGTCAGCTCTAAAACGGTATTATCCGTTTCATCACCATAACCAACAAAAGCTAAGGTGAATTTCCCCTCAGGATATTCATTGCGACGTAGCTCTTTCATGCCTAAAACATCAGTATAAAACGCGATAGACTTATCCAAATCGCCAACCCGTAACATCGTATGTAAAAATCTCATTATATTTAACCTTTCTTAAACACCCTTTTGGTCACCCCAAAGCCAAGTATGCAATTGCGGTAATATGCGTACTTGATGCCAGTTTAATGTTTGTGTGGCTTCAATCAAAGCAATCATTTGACTTTGTTGATCTATTTTATGGGTAATAGCTACATTCTTAGTAAGGTCACCTTCAAGGCTTGCTTGCGTATTACAGGGTTGGATATAGCAGGGGAGATCTGGGTATTGATCAGCGATTGATTTTGCCCAGATCAAATCATCATTATCGGCAATTACGAATTTAAAAGAGACGTCCGTTTTATCGCCACAAGCCTGTAGGCATCTATCTAATAATCGTTGTTTAAAATGCATCGCAGAGGAGGGTGGTTTTGGACTAAAGGTTAATTGGTCTAATAATGCGAACCAAGGTTTGGAGATACTGCCTTGTGTTTCCATTGAGAACTTATAGCTTTTGTCATGTCCTAGCTTTATTAGTTCACCGAGTTCTTGAATGCTGGGATTACCACCTGACAATGTGACCCACATGGGTTGATGCTTGCTTAAACGTTCAACTTCTTTAAATATTGTTTGTGCATCTAACGACAGCCATTCTTCTTCATATTCAGGTAACACCGCATGCGCTGTATCACACCATTGGCAGCGATAATCGCAACCAGCGGTGCGTACAAAGACAGTTTGGCAACCAATCAGAGCACCTTCGCCTTGTATTGTAGGGCCAAATATTTCTGAGATCGAAATCAAGCTAGCATCATCGATACTAGTTGCAGGTGTAAAGGAGCATTCATGCACTATATTCAGCCCATGTTTTTGGTGTTTCACTGACACGCATGGTACTCACTTCAGGCCACTTTTCTTTTGCCCAATCATACAAAAACTTAGCTACATGTTCAGCCGTCGTGGCATTATTGCCTAACACATCATTTAGATGGCGATGGTCAAGCTTGTTGTCAATAAAGTCCTTAAGTGCACTTAAGTCATTGTAATCCAGCACAAATCCATATTGGTTTAATGTCTCAGACTGCAATACAACCTCGACAATATAGTTATGACCGTGCATGCGAGCGCAGGGATGTTCATCAGGTAAATCAAGTAACTGATGTGATGCACTAAAATGAAATTGTTTGCTGATGGTATACATTAAGCGTTCTCAATTGCAGATAACCAAAAATTGTCATCTGCATAGTTTGTAGGATCATCTGTTTTTGCTAAATGAAAAGCTTCGCGGCGCTCAACACAAGTTCCGCAACGTCCACAGTGTTGTTCAAGACCTTGGTAGCAAGACCAAGTATCTGCAAATGGAACATTATATTTAACGCCTTCAGTTACAATTGTTGTTTTATCTTGGTGTAAAAAGGGGGTGTAAAGTGAAATATCAGCAAGCCCATCCAGTGCAAGTTTTTGCATAGCAGCAAAGGATTTAATAAAATCAGGACGACAATCTGCATAAATAAAGTGATCACCACCGTGCACTGCCATAGCCACTGTATTTGCCTTTTGTGATGTGGCTAAGCCATAGGCAACCGTCATCATAATCGCATTACGATTTGGCACCACCGTAGATTTCATACTCTCTTCAGCGTAATGCCCATCAGGAATATCAATGTCGCTAGTGAGTGAAGATGACAGATGTGAACCGACATCACTAAGGTCAATGATGATGTGTTTCACGTTTAATTTATCTGCACAAAGACGTGCAAAATCGAGCTCTTTGCGATGGCGTTGACCATAATCGAAAGATAATAAAGAGCTTAGGGTCGCTTCATTTGCCACTTTATAAGCTAAAGTAACAGAATCAAGACCGCCAGAACAGACTACTAAGGCTTTCATAAATCCTACTATGAGGGATAAACCCTCGGTGTTTTTTACCTGGTGCGTCGACAGGGGTAAATCGACGATTTACCAGTGCGGGAAGTATAGTCTAAGAAGAGAATTTACTTTAGTTTTATTTACCTTACCTTACCTTACCTTACCTTA
>CAZWEA010000064.1:0-9703 GCA_964632635.1 uncultured Cocleimonas sp.
TCCATCTCTATCGCGTAGTCATTAATCTTTCCGCGAAAGAAACGATGAAAAATTAACGCGGGTACAGCAATGATAATACCTGCTGCAGTCGTCAATAATGCTTTTGAAATACCACCCGCTAATTCTGTTGGGCTACCAACACCTTGTGCGGTGATCACGCTAAAAACTTCAATCATTCCAACAACTGTTCCAAGTAATCCAAGTAAAGGCGCAATAGCCGCTACCGTGCCCAAAGTTGTCATGTATTTATCCATGGAGTGAATCACATGCCTGCCAGACTCTTCAATATTTTCTTTTATTACGTGACGTGGCTGCCCCAGACTTTCAAGACCTGTTGCTAAAACTCGACCTAGTAAAGAGCCTTCTCTAATTTTTTCAACGTGAGCGCGTGTCACTTTGCCGGATTTGGCAAGCTTCTGTGCTGTTTCAGCAATGCCTTCAGGAATAACTTTACTTTTCTTCAAGGTTAAAAATAAATTTAGAATAACGACTATCGCAACGATAGAACTGAGAACCAAAGGAATGGCCATAATCCCCATTGCGCCTATAAAATCTCCCATGAAATAATTTCCCCTTTTTATTGTTTTTCTGTTGACTCTGTGGGCTAATCGCCCGAATAATTTTGCTATTTTATCCGACTATATATCAAGAATCCTAAACTGTAGCTGAACAAGCTAAACATACGTTAATCGAAAATAACAACTCAAGAAATCCATGCTAAACTAATATTGATTCACCACTACCCCCAAAGTCGTACCTCAAAGGAAAATACATGAAGAATGCATTAAAAGTAACTGGGCTTTTTACCTTTTTAGCCATCGCCTTTCTTAATGTGTTTATCGACATTGGTCACATCATCACCATTCAAGCGACTCTTTTTAAAAGCTATACAGGATCAGAGTTAATCACAGTAAGTTCCATTGCTATTGGTTTGTTTTTACTAGCCTTTGTTCTTTTATTTACACCAGCAGGATATTTATCTGATAAACACCCTAAAGAAAAAGTGATGCGCTTTAGTGCGTGGGCAGCTGTAGGAATTTCAGTGGTGATTGCCATTAGTTATTACTTAGGTTTGTTTTGGCTCTCTATTGGTATGACATTTTTACTGGGCGCACAGAGTGCATTTTATTCTCCTGCCAAATACGGCTACCTTAAAGAACTGGTAGGTGATCGTCGCCTCACCCAAGCCAATGGTATATTACAAGCTGCCACTATTTTAGGGATTTTAGTAGGGATTTTTATTGCTAATAGATTATTTGAAAGCTTTACAAACGATATCAAACCACTAGCGGACCCAACTCAAGCCAGTAATGCTTTCATTACAACGGTTGCACCTATCGGCTGGCTTCTAATTATTGTTTCAGTTATCGAATTACTTCTCACTTATCGCTTACCACAGGTTACAAAAGCAAAAGATAAAATGAGCTTTCGTAAAAGTGATTACCTAAAAGGTAAAACACAAGCACATAGTTTTCGCCTTATAAAACGCCATCCTTATATTTGGCTAGCAACCATAGGGCTTGCTGTATTCTGGGCAATTGTTCAGGTGCTGTTATTATCCTACCCTCACTATGCTCAAGAGTTTTTAGGGCTTAGTCATAGTGATGCTTTACGTGGTTTATTCTTATTTGCAGGCACAGGTTTAATCATCGGTTCTATCACCGCAGGACGAGTTTCACGAAATCATATTGAGCTTGGTACTGTACCTGTTGGTGCAATTGGCATCACCTTGTCGCTTATTTTAATACGCTTTTTTGATTCATCAATAATGCAGGCACTTAACTTTTTATTCCTCGGGTTTATGGGTGGGTACTTCATCGTCCCACTTAATGCTTTGGTTCAATACCACACACGAAATCATCGATTAGGACGCGTATTGTCAGCAAAGAATATGGTTCAATTTGCTGTCATGTTGGTATTTTTATTGGTTACAGGTTTCCTCGCTTATAAAAATGTCAGCGGAACTGTAACACTATGGGGCTTAATTTTGGTTGCGATAGCTGGCACTATTTACACTGTTTTAAAAATCCCTGAATCGTTACTACGCTTTGTAATCGCACGCATTTTTGCTGCACGTTACCGCATGAAAGTTTTAGGCTTTGAAGATTTACCTCACTCTGGTGCAGTCTTATTATTGGGTAATCACATCAGTTGGGTTGACTGGGCATTGGTACAAATTGCCAGCCCACGTCCGCTTAATTTTGTTATTGAACGTGGTTATTACGAGCTTTGGTATCTCAAAGGTATCTTAAAGTTATTTGGCGCTATTCCTATTGCAAGCGGTAGTAGCGGATCATCGATTGAGACTATCAACGGCTTACTAAAAGAAGGCAAAGCGGTTTGTTTATTCCCAGAAGGAACAATCAGCCGTACAGGGCAATTATCAGAATTTAAACGTGGTTATCAACTTGCCATTAAAGGCACAAGAGCCAAAATTGTGCCTTTTTATCTACACGGTTTATGGGGTAGTCGTTTTTCACGCTCTAGTGGTTTTATGAAGCAAGCCCGCCAATCTGGTTTTAAGCGCGACATTATTGTTGCCTTTGGCAAACCCATGCCAACCGAAACCACGCCTGACCAATTAAAGCGTCGTATTTTTGATTTATCATTTACCTCTTGGCAGGCTTACTCTAAAACCTTAGATACTATTCCACAATCATGGCTTAAAACGGCAAAACGCATGAGCTTTCGTATGGCAGCTACCGATGTTATTGGCGAACCTGTCAGCCATCATAAATTTATCACGGCTGTTTTTGCCTTCTCAGGTTTAATTGCAAAGAAAAGCCCCGAACAAAATATTGGACTGCTCGTGCCTGCCAGTGTGGGCGGTGCTATTACCAACATGGCTGTTTTAGTCTTGGGTAAAACGGCGGTAAATTTAAACTTCACCTCTAGTGCAGAAGCCATTCAGGGCTCCGTAAAAAGCGCAGAGATTAAAACCGTTTACACCTCCAAGAAGTTTATTCGTAAACTGGTAGACCGTGGCATCAAAATGAAAGAGATTCTGCCTGACACCAAGCTCATCTATCTTGAAGATTTCAAAGCTGAATTACCTAAAGCTAAAATGCTCATTACACTACTAGGTGCAATGCTATTGCCCACAAAAATACTGCAATGGATATATATTAAACGTGTTGATTTAGAAGACACTGCTGCCATTCTATTTTCCAGTGGCAGTGAAGGCACACCTAAAGGCGTTGAGCTTAGCCATTTAAACTTAGCAACAAACTCGCGCCAAGTGGCTGATATGTTAAACACACGCGAAAATGATGTGGTGATGTCTACGCTACCCACCTTCCACGCATTTGGTTTATTGGCGACCACCTTTATGCCACTATCAGAAGGCATCCCTATTGTTTGTCACCCTGACCCAACAGATGTAGTGACTATTGCAAAAGGTGCAGCTAGGCATGAAGCGACCTTGTTATTTGGAACATCGACATTCTTGCGCCTCTACACTATGAATAAAAAAGTACATCCGCTGATGTTGAAATCACTGCGTATGATTATCGCGGGTGCAGAAAAACTCAACCCAGCAATTCGTGATGCCTTTGGCGCTAAATTCAACAAGGTTGTATTAGAAGGTTACGGTACGACTGAGACTTCCCCCGTTGCCAGTGTAAATATCCCTGATGAACTAGACACCAATTACTGGAAACCTCAATTAGGCAATCGCTTTGGCACTGTTGGCATGGCATTACCCGGCACAAGCTTTCGTATTGTTGACCCAAGCACCATGGAAGAACTCGCCACGGGTGAAGATGGCTTAATCTTAATTGGTGGTCCTCAAGTTATGAAAGGATACTTAAATGATCCTGATAAAACATCCGAAGTCATTACCGATATTGACAGTCAACGTTGGTACCACAGTGGTGATAAAGGTCATTTAGATAATGATGGATTCCTCGTGATTGTTGATCGCTATTCTCGATTTGCCAAATTAGGTGGTGAAATGGTCAGCCTCACTGCAGTAGAAGAAACCATACGCAGTGCCTTAGGTGATGAAGAACTTGATTTGGTTGCTGTAAATGTTCCAGATGATAAAAAAGGTGAAAAAGTTATTCTACTTATTGCCAGTGAAGAGACTGCAAAAGATTTAAAGAAAAAATTATTGGATGCAAATATGAATCCATTAATGATTCCTGCAAAATTTATCAGTGTAAATGCAGTACCGAAGCTTGGCAGTGGTAAAACGGACTTTTCGACCTCTAAAAAGGTCGCTTTGGGAGAGTTGGGAGCTTAATTTAATACAAAAGAGGAAAAAAAGGGGGAGGTGTGCTTTTAAATACTGATATTTAAAAGCACACCTCCCCCTTTTTTTCCTCTTTTGTATTATTTATCCTTTGAATTACACAATACCAATGACTGAAATCTGCCGTCCGTAGTCTTCTAAAGACTCATGCGTGTTACGACGATAACTAAAAAACTCATCTTTTAACGCATAGGTATCCAAACCTATATCTTCAGCTTTAATTTTACTGTGTCTACATTGCTCTAAAATATAAGCAGGAAGATTAAAATAAAACCGACCATGGTTTTCTTGCAAGAATTGATCTGCTGAAATACTACTAAGTAAATTTAGCTGATCGATAAAATCCTGCTGCACTTCATAAGAACTTTGGTGAATAGTCGGTCCGATGCACGCGGTAATGTCTTCGCGTTTAGCTCCTAGCCTGCACATCTCTTCAACAACTGATTCAACAATACCTGTAACAGCTCCTTTCCAGCCTGCATGTGCCGCGCCAATCACAGAACCATCACTATTTGAAAACAAAACAGGCGTGCAATCAGCACCTAAAATACTTAAGAAAACACCAGCTTGATTGGTGACCATCGCATCGCCTTTACGAAACTCATCGTTAGCCATGTCTTTTGTGATGTTATAAACCTTAGTACTATGAATTTGATGCAAGCCGTAAAGCTTCCCTTCTTCCGCTTCTAAAGCCTCCATCACTCTTTGTCTATTCTCTATGACATTTTCAATTTGATCATTTGAGCTTGGACTACAGTTTAATGAGGCATAAACACCTGACGAAGTACCGCCATTTTTTGTAAAAAAACCATGTTGGATTCCATTAATTATTTTCAATTTTTCGCTTTGTTTGAAGTTAATGATTAGCACCTGTGATTTATATAATTTATTCCATACTAAACTTCAAAAATAAAAAAAGGAATTAAATACAAAGTTATATTTGACATTAGAATATAAGCATATTATTATATTATTATATTAAGTCACAAGACTTAATATCCTCCATCCTCCTTTGGTGGTATTTGTGCAGCTCATTGAGCTGCATTTTTTTTGCATTTTGCACTATGCTTAGTGCATGACAATATTAATCATCGCTGCACGACTCGCCGTTATCGCCTATTTATTCTTTGCAGGCTTACTTTATTTTAAACAGCATAGCTTATTATATTTTCCCACACCCAAAGTTCCTCACGATTATGATGAAATGATTTTTTCTCACCAAGGTGAGGATCTCAATATCATTGTGCTAAACAAAGGTAATAAAAAAGCCATTTTATATTTTGGGGGCAATAGCGAGCCTGTTGCCATTAATGCGGATAAATTTGCAAAAATATTTCCTAATCACACTGTTTATCTTGTCAACTATCGAGGCTATGGAGGCAGTACAGGCACTCCAGGAGAAAAAGAAAATTACGCTGATGCCAATGCCATTTTTGAATATTTAAAATTACAGTATAGTGATATTTCAGTGATGGGCCGTAGCTTAGGCAGCGGAGTTGCCACCTATTTAGCATCAATTAAAGATATTGCAAAACTAGTTCTGATCACACCCTATGACAGCATACAAAGTGTTGCTCAAGCACGTTTCCCCATTCATCCCATGTCGTTATTATTAAAAGACAAATATAACTCTGCACGTAAAGCTCATAGCGTAAAGGCAGAAACGCTGATTTTAATTGCAGAGAATGATGAGACTATAAAACTTGAACGTACCCACGGACTAATTCAGGCATTTGCAAAATCACAGGCTGCTAAAATCTCACCTATTATTTCAAAAACCATCAAAGGTGCTGGGCACAATACTATTTTGGAATCTGATAAGTACTATCATGCTCTAAAAGAATTTTTATAGGCAATACTATAAAAATAGGCAATAAAACTACAAGCTACCCGTTCGAATGATAAAAACGTCCAAACTTTTGTTTCTTGTTCTTTCAATATTCATTCTCAACAGTTTATGATTGCAATCGGTCAATGCCGATAAACCTATAATGCTTCCCAACCCCATTTCAACAAATGATTTTATCCCTTTTTCTAGTTTCAGGAAAAAATGGCGCATGGCATAAAATTACCCAACGTATTCAAAACAACCCAAGCTATGTTGGCTATTTTAAAAAAAGCTTCGCTTATATCAAGAAAGACACAGACATAAAATTCACCGACATTGCCAACACTATCGCTGAATTCACCACCTACGAATGGCAGGCAATCGGTAGCCCTTTTGATGCTTATTTACAAGGTGATAACAAAGCACTAACGGCTCTCGAAATACAGGGTGTAATATTATTTTATGGCAAAGCAAACTGTTCAAGTTGCCATAGTGGCGCATTGCAAACAGATCATCAATTTCATGCCATTGCTATGCCACAATTTGGTCCAGGAAAAGTGGCTCGTTTTGAAAGTCGCAAGCAAGATACAGGACGAATGCGAGTCACAGGAAATAGTCAAGATGCCTATAAGTTTCGAACTCCCAGCCTACGAAATATCGCATTAACTGCGCCCTATGGACATGACGGTGCTTTCAAAACTTTAGCCGAAATTATCAAACATCATTTAGACCCAATAAAATCACTCAGAAACTTTTATTACTCATCGGTAACTATAATATCTTCAAAAGATTTAGGAGAGCTTGCGATGGTGACACCACAAGAGAGTGAAAATATTGCCCGTGCTAATCAATTAAAAACAATGAAGCTTGAAGAATACGAAGTTCTAGCATTGGAAGCTTTCTTAAAGGCTCTCACCGATAAAAATAATAGCAAAGGTCGTTTAGGACGACCAAAAAGCATCCCTAGCAGACTTAAATTTGATTAAAATAAGGCTTTAAAAACACGCCCCCCCCATTTTTTGCCGTTTTGTATAAAGAACTATCACTCTACGTTATGCAAAATAGGTAAAACAAGTGAGGGGGATACTAAATAAAACACCCACTTAATCAATCTAAGGTGTTAGTAACAAACCATTTTGGTTTGACTCACCATTTTTATCAAATACATACAGATAGAGTGGTTTGCTTAAATCAAGTCCTCCTAAATTCAGTTGAACGATGATTTCCTTATCATTCCAAGCTGTAGGAATCTGAACTTCTCGACCATCCGTACACAAATCCACCATTTCACCCTCGCAAATAATTACGCGATGCCACGTATCATCGATGTAGAGAGAATCGTAGTATTGGCTTGATCCAATTTGAGCACCATTAGAGACCTGAGTTTGATTGATCTCATGATACTTGCCAGGCCTTTCAGTGGTTCTGTTTATATAACTATTCGTTTGTGGAGCACCAATAAGTCCATTTTGATACCAATTAAATTTTCCATCTGCGGTATCAATATTGGATACTTTAAATTCAAGTTCATTGGTCTTCCACTCAAAAGGAGTATCGCGTTGAGGGTTGGTGTATGCATGAAACTCGACGGTTGAATGTGAATATTCATGGGTGAGCCCATAGAATCCATGCCCTTGTGTCGTGTTTCCTGTGGGGTAAGCATTCAAACCTGTATAGGCGTTGTTATAGTCAGTCTTGTTCCATAGTCGAACGGTCTTATTATTAAAGCTTCTATAAGTACCAACAGCAAAGGGCTCTATATTTAAAGCATTGCCACCACTGGAAGACGTTAATGTACAGCCTGTTAAAAAATCCAAAGGTGGATTTTGGTTTGTTGTTCCAAAATCATTGTCATAAAAAATGGCTACTCTACCTAACGTATCTACTTTATATATTTTTTGGATTCTCCCAGTTGAGCCGTTATCTGCACAAGTGACCGTATCCCCAACGAGAAAATCGCCAGTAATAGAGCTATCATCGACCCAAGTTCTTATTCCATTTGAAGTAAATATATCAAAGTCATCGTATACTTTTCTATACATATAGAGAAAATCAGACCCTGAGAAATCAACACTTCCTAATGCTGCCCCTTCTTCTCCAGTAGCTAAAGCCGCACCGTGATCAAACACAACAGATTGAGTTGAACCTGAAGCAACGATGATATTTGATAGATCACCACTGAAAGTGCCTGATACCCAATCTGATGTTCTTCCAAGTTCTGCGTTAGGGTTAATCCCTCCATTTGCATGCCACCAGAACAATGGTTTTGGATTAGCTTTTTCAGAGAAACCAGAGCCGTTAATAATAATCACAGTATCAGTTGCAATATTACCTAGCACACTTTTTACCGTGGTTTCTGTTACTAAATCAGCATCAGGTTTAGCATCTTCACCACCGCAGGCATTCAAAAAAAATAACGAACTTATAATTAAAGCTCTACAGCTATTCATGTTTATCATTATTCAATCGTAATCTCATAACCATTTTCATTGGTAACACCTTCTTTGTTGACGACATAGAGGTACGCCGTGCTACCCCCTGCCAACGAGCCTGACCGAGCATTTAAAGTAATTTTATTATCAGCCCATAGCGAAGGAATTTGAATCTCGCATTTAGTTTTTGATGACCAAGTAGATTCTGGACACAACAACACGCGATGCCAAGTATCGTCTATATAGATATGGTCATAATAAACAAAGGAATTTGGTTGAGCACCATTTGAGACTTGGTGCTGAAAAACAGAATTGTATGGCTCTGGGTAATCGGCATTATGCGAAACAATCGGATTATTTAAACCAAGTATGCCATTTTGGTAGTAATTCCACAGTCCATCCTCTAATCCTACTTCAGAAGATGATTTGTAAATAACCTCATCTGTTATCCATTGATAAGGAATTTGGTAAAGTGGATTGGTGTAATCTTTATTCCAATAACGAGTCGTCCCTGTATATTCAGAAATTGTATTAAAATATGATCCATGTAGTCCTTGCGCCCCTGTGTAACTATTGTTGAACGTTTCACTCCAAAACCGAATAATCTTATTATTAAAACTTCTTGAAGTACCTGTGGGATATAAAGATGAGCCTTCATTATTGATCACTGTTATCCCACCTGGTCCTGTCATAGTCTCCCCGTATACAAAATCTACTGGAAGCTCATCATTAATTGACCCTGCCTGATTATTGTAATAAATAGCACAATGAGAACCTTCTTTAAAAAATTTATTAATCACACCTGTTGCACCAGAAGTTACGCCCGTTATGATATCTCCTACTGATAAGATGCCTGAACTACCCGCTTCAGGACAAGAAACACCTGTCACACGTGTTCTGATAGCGACATCATCAACAACATCAAAGTCTTCATAGTATTTTCTATGAACATACAAGTTAGACGTTGTGCTCCCAAAGATAACCTCTGCCAAAGCAGCTCCTGAGGAAAATCCTAAATCCTTCCGAACAGCTTGTATTGAACCCGAAGCAACAATATCTGTTGAAACTTCACCATTAAAATAACTACTATCCCACGCAAGTTTTCTTCCCAAAATAGAAGGAGTTTCTCCTCCATCTGCATGCCACCAGAACAATGGTTTTGGATTAGCTTTTTCAGAGAAACCAGAGCCG
>CAZWEA010000064.1:9803-17988 GCA_964632635.1 uncultured Cocleimonas sp.
TTAATGGTTACTGATGCACCATCCAAAATATTTCCAGATACTGAACCAATAACAACGCTAGTAGTATCACTCCCTTCTCTTTGGAGTAAAAACCCATTTTCATTTACATTGCCATTCTCATCAAACACATAAAGATAAACCGTGCCCTCTTCCATGCTGCCGATATTGGCTTCAAAACTAATATTATTGTCATCCCACGTTAATGGTCTTTGTATTTCAGTATGCGTTACATTTGAATAGGTGGAGCTATTCCCAATAACAACACGTTGCAGTGTGCTATCCATGTATATTTCACCAAAGTCACCCCTTTGATATGTTTGCGACTGTCCATTAAACCCTAAAAGAGCAATGGTTGGGCTATATGCAGAATCATCACGCTGTGCTTCTGAAATATCAATATCTTTAAGCAGTTTGCTGTTAAGCCATTCTCGATAGGTGTTATTGACGAGATCCACTTCAACTTCCATTCGATTCCACTCACCAACCAACAAGGCTGTATTACCATTATCAACAATATTCTTACCGCTAGGTTTCCTTATTGTGGTATTGAACTGAGTCCATGCCTGTGTAAAACCTTTAACTTTATAATCGCCTTCCCAAATACGAATGAATTTATTTGAACCTGGACCTAAAATCGCGCTATCAACATCAGGAAGAGACGCGGTTGCACCACTGCTAACGCCTTCAATCGTGGCTCCTCTCAAATGGGTAGAAGATGTAGCGCTATAAGCCATGAAGTGCAATTTATTATTAGCCTCTAGTGCAATCACCTCCCCTGAAATCGTACCAAGTCCTGGAGAATTAATCGTCAATGCCTCTCCCGCTTTAAAGGGGTTTGAATCTGCCTGAAATGTGCCAACGACATCGTTTAAATCCCATTGCCAATAAAACGTTGGATTTCGAAGCGGCTTGTACCACCACGACACATACAATTTATTATTTCCATTGGGTGTTGTTTCACTGCCATACGCTTTTGGCCAACCGACAAACGTATTTGGACCTTCACTGAGGTAATGACCGTTGATATTGTCATGTCGATGCGCTCTACTTTTACTGTATGTCGTAATTAGCCCCTCACCTCGACTAGGTTTGGCCCAAATCGCATTATCATCACCCCACGAACCTACAATATCCTGCCCATCTTGGAAGCTTGCGTGATAGCTATTACTCACGCCGTTTTCATAGACAATGTCACCGGCATCATAGAGAACAGGAACGGCTTGGGACTTATTTCCAAAACCACTCCCGGTGATTGAAATAGTCTTGCCTTCACTAGAAAAACCACCATGAACGGAGGAAATCGCAGGGAGCAAAGTTTCCTCATGCTCTAAAATACCATCAGATTTAGCGCTCCCGCCACCGCAGGCGCTCAAAAGAAATAGAGAGCTAATAATTAGAGATAACCACTTTTTCATAATGTACTTCATTTTTATTATTCAGCCGATATAGATAAAACCACAAAACCTTTTAGGGCAATAAAATCCCTGCTTTATTGTAAGAACCATCGCGATTAATCACATAAACATAAATATCTTCACTACTATTTAAGTGACCTAAATTATAATCAAAGCTAATTGATGTGCTGGTACGTGAGGTGGTGTTTTGCAGTACACGATTGGTACATTGTTCCCACTCTGGATTGTCGCAAAGCTCCACGCGTTCTGGGCTTGTATTGATGTAAACATCATCTACCCAAATACCCAAGTCGGTGCCTTTACGTTTGAAAAATGGCAAGATGAATTGCTTATATTCTGTAGGGTCGCCTACGTTATGAGCGAGTTCAAAGTCTTGATAAATATTTAGGTTGTCAACGTAGCTTGCATCACTTTCTATTGTAGGATCATTAAAAGAAAAAACAGGCCATCCTCTAAAACGATGGACCACCTCCCCCGTTTCTAAATACATTCTATAAGAGCCAGCCGCTTTAAGCTTGCCTCCTTCCACCCCTAAAAGTTTTACATAACCTTCATGCCTTACCCAATGATTAATTAATTTTGTTGCATCCCAGGTAGTAGCGACAGATGTATTTCTAGCTGAAAATTGAGCGATTGAGCCTGCAAGATACATAGTCAACGTGTTATGATTAAGAGACCAAGTAGCACCAAAAATATGAGCACCCGAATGGCTATCCGTATCCATGCCAATTCGCCCTAATTTGAGCTGTGGTCCAATTGCAGGATCACCATAATCATTGGCTTGAATATTGGTTAAATAACTAAAATAAATTTCTGATTGAGGTGTATCAAATATAAAGCGATCATAGGCTCCATTGTTATCCGCACCCGCATCTGAGAAGAATGAAGCATTACCAGAATAAGATTTGCTGCTATCGATATGATAATTTCTCGTGCCTAATTCAAGATTAGGAATAGTCTCACCAACCTCATCTTCTGTACCATCCAGATAAACTAAAGCTTGGCTGCTTTTTGCCGAAAATATGCCTGTAATAGTGTATTGATTTTCCGCACTAAGTGTTGAAATACTGTCTATCTCAATGGGGGGTATTATTTTTGAAACACTGCTATCTGATGAACCGCCACAGGCACTTAAAAGAAGCATAGAGCTTAATATGAAGGAAAACTTGATCATGAAAATCTCACTATTTTTATTTTAATAACCATTATACAGAGAAAAAACACCCATTAACGACCGCCCGACCGGTGGGAAAGCTGAAACTCACATACAAATGAGGAAAAATAAGGGGGGGTGTGCTTTAAAATATATTAAATATAGCAATATGAACGTACACTCCCACCGTTTTACTTAGCTAAGGGGTTAGCATCCAACCGTTTAAATTAGCTACGCCATTCCTATCTATAACATACAGATACATTGGTTTATTTGTATCAAGACCTCCTAAATTCACCTGAACAGTCACTTGACTATCATTCCAGTTTGTTGGGATTTGCACTTCACAGTTTGAACGTATGTTCCATGTTGCTTCAGGGCAGATAAGAACGCGATGCCACGTATCATCTACATAGAGGGAATCGTAATACATATTGGAACCAAGTTTCGCCCCATTAGACACCTGAGACTGATAAAGTGAAACATAAGGATTTGGACGCTCTGTTGTTTTGCTTATAAAGTTGCTCTCTGTTCCTAGTAAACCCTTTTGAGCGAAGCCAAATATGCCATCTGCCACATCTATATTTGAAGCTCTATAATAGAACTCATCAACTTTCCATTCTCTTGGTAGTTGCGCCAATGCCTGATTTGTGAAGCTTCCCCCCCAAATTGTATTTTGACTGTATTCTGGTGTAATTCTAAAAATATTATTTCCATCACTTCCCTGAGCTGCTACATGCACATCATTAATAATGTCGAGTTGTGCAAAAGTTGTCCACATCCGCATAGTCTTAAAATTAAACGTCTTTCTTAAAAAGTCCTGCGTCATCACTGCCCCACTATCACTCACCACTTGCTCCCCTTTTATAAAGTCTACGGGGGACGTTTCATGAATTGTTCCACCAATATCCTCGAAAACAATAAGATGGGTTGTGGTAGGTGATGGATTATCACGGATACTACGAATAACTGCAGTGGCCCCTGAGGTAGAACCTGTTACAACATCTCCAACATTAAGCGTTCCAGAAATTACAGCAACGTAGGAAGCAAAGGACATATCTTTAAGAATGTCAAAATCTTCATAAGTCTTTCGATGCACATAGAGTTCATTGCTATCAAAATAAATAGCACCCAGAGCTGCACCACTGGTTCTACCGTGATCTATACTGACAGATTGCTGTGACCCAGAGGCTATAACTGACGTTGAAAGAGTATTATTATCAAAAAAAGAGACTCCTGTATTCAAATCCCAAGCCGTCTTTCTCCCAAGCTCAGAAGGCACCTCACCAAAATCAGCCTTCCACCAAAATAATGGTTTCGCATTCGCTTTTTCGGTGAAGCCAGAGCCATTGATAATAATAAAATTATCCGTTGATAGACTACCTTCAACCGTTTTTATAGCGACAACGGTATCAGCATCAGATTTTGAACCTGAATCTGAACCTCCACCGCAGGCACTCAAAAGAAATAAAGCACTAATTATTAAAGATAAGAATTTATTCATAATATTTTACCGTTCTAACAACCAACCATTTTCATTTGGCTCACCATTTTTGTTAATAACATAAAGATAAGATGCCTTGCTCGTATCAAGCCCGCCCTTGTTTATATGAACAGTGACTTTACTGTCATTCCAGCTAGTAGGAATCTGAACTTCACAATTTGAACGCGCGCTCCACGTTGATTCAGCACAAAGTAATACGCGGTGCCAGGTATCATCCATATATAAAGAATCATAATACATAATGGAGCCTAGTTGCGCACCATTTGATACCTGCGATTGATATACTCGGTGATATTTGTTCGGGGCATCTGTATCTCTGGTGATGAACTTATTATCTGTGCCCAGAATTCCTTTTTGGTAAAAATTAAATATACCGTCTTTTACATTTATTTGTGATGCTTGATACTGAGCTTCTTCTACTTTCCATTCTTTGGAAAGTGGGTATAAACGCTGGTTCGTAAACTGACTGCTCCATGTGGTACCCTCCGTGCCTTCCGGGGTGATCCTGAAAGCAGTGTTAGACTCGGCTCCTTGGGTGTTCACATGGATGTTGTTTCTAAATCCTCCCTCAAAACGATCGGCCCAAAAGCGTAATGTCTTAAAATTAAATGTTCTAAGTGTTCCTGCTCCCTCACTATTGGTCATGGTAGTGGCTGCGATTGTCATTGTCTCGCCCTTTATAAAGTCAACTTTTGGGTCATCATTAATAGTCCCTCCTTGCTTACTATAATAAATACTACCATTAATCGGAGAAGAAGAAGAAGAAGTGAATGCGTTGTTCACAACACCTGTAGCGCCTGAAGTTAATCCAGTAACTACATCACCTACGTTAATAGTGCCTGACAATCCAATGTATCTCGTTCTAATTGCTACATTTTCTGCTATATCAAAATCCTCGTATGTTTTCCTATGGAGGTATAACTGATCACTATCAAATTCCACAAGCGGAAGAGCGGCTCCCGCAGTACCATGATCCTTTGCAAGGGCCTGCTGTGACCCAGGGGCAACAACGGCGGTTGAAAAATTGCCGACACCAGAAGTATCATCCCATGCTGTTTTTCTGCCTAAAGAAGAAGGGTTCTCACCAAAATCTGCTTTCCACCAGAACAATGGTTTTGCATTAGCTTTTACAGTAAAACCTGAACCATTGATAACAAGCACCGTATCGGTTGTGAGATTTCCCTGAACACTTGTTATATTACTATCAGGGACTTCGTTTATTGGGTCGGAATCGGATGATCCACCACAAGCCGTTAATAGGAACATTGCACTAAATACTACGGAGAGGAACTTTTTCATTTTTATATTCTCGTTGTTTTTACTTATTTTTATTAGTGTGTTAACACGAACATTTTTTCTTCACATCTCTCGTATAAAAGTCTTTCTTAACTTAAGGTCTATATGCCCATGTGCGACGACTGTCGTACACATTCTTTTTTCCATCACTCAAGAAAACATACACGCCTTCTATTGGATCGAAAGAAATTCCAAAATGTGATAAATCACCGATTTGAGCATTTGATGCACTTTCAATCTTAATTGTTTTTGATTGCCACTGTTGTGTTAAAGGGTTATACGCATGAAATACACCATCCTGAATTGCTCCCCCAATTAAATTATTAACACTGTCATAAGCAAAGCCAGGTGTAAGATAAGTCCAGTGAGGAGTATTTGTCATTCCAGTCACTTCAGTGATTGTAGAATTTTCCCAACTATTCCTGTTAAGCGTTATCTCATATACTTTACCAGGTGTTGGTGCGGGTGCAGTATCCCAAGTTTCACCATCACCATCTAAGTCATTTGTATCAACTGGCCAAGAGAATAAATACATTTTATCGTTGGGAGGAAAGTACACGAGTGTTGATGCAAATCCAACTGGTATATTTGTCGTACTTATTCGTTTTGATTTTTCTGTGCCTGTATCATAAAGCCAAATTCCAGCGGTTTGTGAACCTCCAAGATGGTATCCCACTGCGATGATATTTCCTGATATTGGATCGTATTCGGTAGCTCCATCACCATAATTTAAAGGAGGTTTGTCATCTCCGGTAGCATCATTGATCCAACTCCATGTTTTATTGGCAATATCATAACTTGCTAGATACGGAGATTCATAATAACGCTCTAGATTGAGGCTAAACCCAATTCTTTCGAACATCAATAAAGTTCCTTTAGATTCATCTATGCTTAATAAATCGTAAGTATGCCTTGCTAGAGGTCGTCTAAAAGGAGCGACTAAACTTTTCCATGCCCACACATCTTTATCCAGCTTGTCTTGTGAGTCTAGCATCGAAGTATCAGGGGTTCTTGGATACATAGAGCCCCAGGTAAGTTTATTAAAGTCAAATTCATACACAACATCTGTTTCTGTTGTGCCATGCCCTCCACCAAACATCAAAATTTTTCGACCTGTTCTATAATAAGTAAGACCACCAACATCATCTATGACACCCCAATCTTCACCAACTTCTGTGTTAGCTAGCAAACCTAAATCAATAGCGGTGTTATTTGGAATTGCTGATAAGGTAGGGTTTGGTACAACAGTAGAAGGAGGCGTGGATGTACCATTTAAACCAGCTGTTTTTGCTAGTTCTGGGATAATGGCATCTGCTAGTGTACCTTCTGGTAAAAGTTGAGTACCACTTTCTCCATTATTGGCTTGTGGCACAAATCCATTTCCAATGAAAGTATTATTCATTAACTGAAGTATGGTGTCGGGCTTGATACTAATGAATTTGGTATTGTTATAATCACTCACGAACACATTATTTTTTACAATTAAATCCTGTGATGGGTTGCTGGCACCTTCGGGGGCAAACCCAAGTAGTTCACCATTTAAGGCATTGATACTTTTGTGAATTAGGTTACCCTCTATTAAGGTATTCCCACCATTAGAAAGGTCAATCTGACGACTTGAAACACCATCAATCTCATCCATGATGCGGTTATTGGTAATAATATTGACCTTTGCCCGACTCTTTAGTAAATGACCGGCGTCTGTGTTCTGGGTTGTATGATGAGTATAGTTATGATTAAACGTCAATTTAGCAATATGACCAACATAAATATTATGGGTGTAGCCATCTCCAAAACCATTGTTAGCAAACTCGCTATCTTCGACCACTAATTCCATGGTCTCATCATTACTGGTTAATATACCATTTTCATTATGATGGAAATAACAGTTACGTACAGTCAAACTACCACTTTCAAAGCGGATACCAGCACCGTTGTCTCCAGAACTTGTTGCTCCCGTGAATTCAATATTTTCAATCACAAGGTTACTGCCCCCAACCACCAAAATACCCTTATCATTAGGTATATTTTCAGGTGCATTTAGCTTTACCATTCCGCCTACACCTCGAATGGTAATATTGTTCTTTTGATAAAACACCAGTGTGCCAGTGTAACTACCACTGGATATCTCTATTGTATCTCCATCTTGTATTTTATTTTGTATATCACCCAGTGTTGTATATGTTTGACTTGGACCTACCTTAAGAATTCGACCAGAAATATCAACAGTATCACAAGCATCACCGAGTCCATCGTTATCACTGTCACTCTGATTGGAGTTTGAAATTGCAGGGCAGTTATCTTCCGTATCAACAATACCATCCTGGTCATTATCCAGATCACAGGCATCACCACTGCCGTCATTGTCCTGATCTTTTTGGTCCGGGTTAGGGACTGCTGGACAATTATCCAGTTGATTAGGAATACCATCTCCATCAAAGTCAGCAATGGCTATACCCAGATTATCCAGAATTTTTTGAATTTCAGGCTGGGTATCGACATCTTCTTCGTTTAGGGTGGCGACTGTCTGGTTAATGGCGGTAATGTTTTCGCTGGTAACGCCTATCACGCCGGCATCTTTATAGTTTTGAATACTGGGTGTTAAAGACACCCCCCCACCTTTTGCGTAGTTTTTGATAATATCCAGCGCACTCTGAGTTTGAGAAACAACAGGAGTATCATCACTTTTTGTATTGTTATCAGAGCCTGATCCACCACCACAGGCGGTTAATAGAAACATTGCACTAAATGCGACGGGGAGGAACTTATTCATTTTTATATTCTCGTTATATTTATTATTTTAGTTAATAATTGCTG
>CAZWEA010000065.1:0-17835 GCA_964632635.1 uncultured Cocleimonas sp.
GAGACCTCAGTTTCTTGATTAATTCTAAAAATAGCAAAAAAGTATTTGTATTTTAAAAATATTCCATTAAATTGCATCTAATTCTTATTCACTTAACGTATAAGGCTACACAAGTTAATTGAATATCAATTGTTTGTGAATTTTTTTAGCTGACTGCGGTCAGTACTAAAGAACATAGTTTTTGTTCTAATAACAAAGTTTAATAATCTTAGGAGTTTTAAAATGAGTGATAAAAATCTTATCAAAGCTGCACTTACTGGTGTAATGGCTGTAGGTCTTGTAACTGTTTCAACTGCAGCACTAGCTGGCAAGCCTGGCATGGAAAAGTGTATGGGTATTGCAAAAGCAGGTAAGAATGACTGTGGCACTAGTCAGCACGCATGTGGTGGAATGGCTAAAACTGATGGCAATGCTGAAGAGTGGGTATATGTTCCAGAAGGAACATGTAGCAAGCTTGTAGGCGGAACAGTTAAGCCTGCTAAGAAAAGCAGCTAAGTTTTAACTAATTTAGTGCGATAAATTGCTCCCAATTGGGGGCAATTTTTTTGTGTTATTATCCCTGTTATAAAAGGGTATATAAATGAAAGATCACAATATTCAAAACTATAAAAATAATAAAATTCAAGGCTGTGGTATCGGCTTACGCCAAGAGCACTATGAGAAAATTAAAGAACAACAACCTAATATTCCCTGGTTTGAAGTATTAAGTGACAATTACTTAATAGAAGGCACAGTTCAACGTGATTATCTCTATAAGTTTAGAGAAAAATACCCTGTAACTTTTCATGGTGTTGGGTTATCTATTGGGTCAACTGATCCACTTAATTTGGATTACCTTAAACGCCTTAAAAAACTTAAAGATGAAGTGCAACCAGCATGGATTTCTGATCATCTTTGTTGGACATCAGCACATGGTGTCGTCACCCATGACTTGATCCCACTCCCCTATACCGAAAATGTTGTTAAACATATTGTCGATCGCATATCACAGGTACAAGACTACCTAGGGCAACAGCTGGTCATTGAAAATGTATCAAGTTATTTACAATTTAAAAGTACGGATATGACTGAATGGGACTTTATTAATGAAGTAACACGTCTTAGCGACTGTAAGTTACTGCTCGACGTTAATAATATTTACGTTAGTGCAATTAACCATAAATTTAAAGCAGAAGAATACCTATTTGCTATGCCTGTAGATCGTGTCGCTGAAATACACCTCGCAGGTTATGAAGACCGAGGTACACACCTACTCGATACGCATAGCCGCCCTGTTACAGAACCCGTTTGGGATTTATTCGAAAAGGCAATAGAACATGTCGGTAACGTACCTGTTTTAATCGAGTGGGATAATGATATTCCCTCACTTGAGCGTGTCACCAAAGAGTCTCTTAAAGCACAGAAAATTCAACAAAAAGTTCTCGCTAGAGAAAGCAAGGAAACGGTCTAATGAACAGCAAGAGCATAAAAGGTGTCAAGAATATTGAAGGCATTCAACAAGATTTTATTGATGCCATTTTTGGTGGTGACAAAGAACCAGCTGCCAGCCATGTCGTAGGTGATGAAAAACTTACAGCACAGCAGCGCCTTGGTATTTACAAAGGCAGTGTTCATGGAATTTTAACCCAATCATTGGGCATCACATTTAGTGTCTGTAAAGCACTGGTTGGGGATGATTTTTTCGATAAAATGACCACGCTTTTTGTTAATAAATACCCACCTATGACCACCTATTTTGTCGAATATGGTGATAAGTTCCCAGAATTTATTGAAAACTTTGAACACACAAAATCACTACCCTATTTACGCGACCTGACCCAACTTGAGTGGGCAAGACAATATGTTTGGCATCAACAACAAGCTGAACCTTTTGATTTTTCTGCACTAGCAGAGTTAACAGAAGAGCAACAAGCAAAACTAAGCTTCAATTTAAAGAAAACAATACATCTGATTCAATCAGATTATCGTATAGACGATATCTGGTTTGCTCATCAGGAAGGAAGCAATATTAGTTTTGAAGATATTAAACTAGATGAAGCCGTAAAACTGATCCTCTGGAAATCAGATAACGAGATCAAAATTACCCTGATGAATCAAAATGAAGAAGACAGTTTACAATGGGATTTTTTGCAGTCTTTATCACAAGACGCTACAATCACCGATCTGGCTATAAAGTATACAGATCGTTTACCTGAATTACTGAATATGAGTATTCAAAGTGGTTGGATAGAGTCATTTAAAATCAATTAATATTAAAAAGGATAACCAAGGAGAAGAGTATGAGAAAATTTTTAGCAGGTTTTTTAGTAGGGGACTGCGCACCCTTAAATTTAGCATTACAACCATTATTATTATTTGGGTTTAGATTTTATGTTGCTTTTGTATTTTTTAAGTCGGGTTTAACAAAAGTAGACGATAATTATAAAATTACTAGTTCAACAATAGACTTATTTAAGTATGACTTCAAAGTTCCCGTTTTACCTCCAGAGGTAGCTGCATATATGGCTACTTACGCTGAGTTAATTTTACCTATTCTATTAGTCCTTGGTTTCCTTTCCCGTCCAGCAGCACTAGGTTTATTTATCCTTAATGCTGTCGCTGCACTTTCACTGGCTCAAACAGACTTTGCGTCTGCAGCCGGTCATTGGCAACATATAGTCTGGGGAGTCATGCTTGCGGTAATATTTGCATTTGGTCCTGGTCGAGTCTCAATAGACAGATGGATTAGTGACAAACTATCAGATGAAGATAATAACTTCTTTGTGACCATCATTATGATCGCTGTTCTTGGCGCTATTGGTTATTTCTTGGCAACTAAGTATCTATAATCATTAACACGAAGTAATGTAGAAAGGCGACCAAATGGTCGCCTTTTTTAATGGCTACTTCTAACAATTATATAAAAAAGGGGGGGGTGCCATTAACAACCCGCTCCCACTGCATAGCCTTTCACCCTAATTGCCACCACACATTCTATTTTAGTACACAGCAATCCATCTTCACGGTATAAACCATATTCAAAGGTTGGCGTGCTGCGTCCTCTTTCGGCTAGTTCTAAACGGATTTCTTCTTCCTTTTCAGGGGGGAAATCAAAACGTAATTCAAGATCAGTATCACCTGGTCGTTGAAAATCTACTGATAGCTTGCGAGTCCAGACGTGATAATCTGTAAAAATCTTAGCACAGGCTAATGGAGCAATTGGATCTGCTAATGAGGCTTGAAAACCACCAAACATTCCTCCCCCCATATTTCTTGAAACCCATGTCAGTGGTAATGTAATACGTACTTCACGCCAATCTCGTGCTAATGACGTTACTTTAATTCGCATTAACCACCATGCTGGCCACCATTCAAGGCGTTTTTCTTCTGATAGAAAACCAAGGAATTTATTGGCGAAGGTTATACTGCTAAATTTTGATTTTTTTGACACGGATTCTTCCTAGTTTAGATCTATTACGATCTGCTAAATTCTAATCTATAATGATATATTCCTTGAAGTATTTTTTACAAAATATATTCACAATTAAAAAAATGAGACCCCAACATAACTCAGTGGTGAAAGAAAAATAAGATAAAAACTTTCTGATTGCGGCGTGAATCTAGAAGTTTTAAGTCATTTTTACTCATCACCTGAGTTATGCCGTGGCCTCGCCCTATTTATTCACACTTTTTTTACCTCACAGCTTGACAACAAAGCCTGTTTCAAGTGTAATCGCGCGGTTCCACACACCCAAACTCGTATAAGCGAAGGAAGAATAATATGTACGCAGTAATTAAAACAGGTGGTAAGCAGTATCGCGTTACTCCTGGAGATGTATTTAAAGTAGAAACTCTTGATGCCAAAGTTGGCGAAACTATCGACTTGGATCAGGTATTAATGATTGCAGATGGTGACAAAATCACTGTTGGCACACCCTTCATAGCCAGTGCAAAAGTTGCTGCAGAAGTTATTGCTCACGGTCGTGCTAAGAAAATTGAAATCGTTAAATTCAGACGACGTAAGCATCACCAGAAACGTACTGGTCATCGCCAGAACTTCACACAAATTCAAATTCAGAATATCAATGGCGAAGGCGCCCCTGCTAAGAAAGCAAAAGCAGTTACCAAAAAAGATGATTCTGAAACTAGTAAGAAAGCTAAAAAAGAGACTGCAAAAAAAGCAGCACCTAAGAAAGCTGAAGCTAAAAAAGCGGCTCCAAAAAAGGACGCAGCAAAAGCAGCTCCTAAGAAGGAAACTGCAAAAGCAACTACAGAAAAGAAACCAGCTGCTAAGAAGGCTGCTCCGAAAGCAGCAGCAAAGAAATCAGCTGCTGATGACCTTACTAAGATCGAAGGAATTGGACCAAAAGCTGCTGAAGCAATTGTTGCCGCAGGTATTGCAACATTCGCAGACCTAGGTAAAGCAAAAGTTGCCGCTATTCAAACTATTCTTGATGAAGCAGATGGCAAGTTTGGCGCAATGAATCCTGGCTCTTGGCCAAAGCAATCAAAACTTGCTGCCGCTGGTAAATGGGATGAGCTTAAAAAATGGCAAGATGAAATGGATGGCGGGATCGATAAGAGCTAACTCCAATCTCATATTGTAAGAGACCTTTACACGAGATAATGACGGATTAAAATATCTTAAGACTCTCATGTAAGGTCTCAGTAAAAGCAGTTCATCTTGAACTGCTTTTTTTTTGTTTTTTTCTGATACAATCCTGTCATTCATAGAAATAAAATTAATCAATGGCAATAGATACGCTCTACCACGTCGATACTCCAGAGGGAATTAGTTTAAGACTCTCCCCTGCGGGACCCATTCCACGCATGTTGGCTTGGATGATCGATATATTGATTCGCTTAGCCATGTATATAGTCATTTATATCAGCTTATCTTACTTTGGAAATACGGGTAAAGGAATTGCTGGAATTCTCACCTTCCTTTTAGAATGGTTTTATCCTGTCTATTTTGAATTATATAAAAATGGGCAAACACCTGGCAAAAAATCATTCGACCTCTATGTCGCAATGGAAAATGCCAGCCCGATTACACCAGGTGCATCCATCATAAGAAACCTTTTACGCTTTGTTGATTTTCTACCTCTTTTTTATGGTTTTGGTTTTATTAGTATGTTGCTAACCAATCGCTTTCAACGACTTGGCGATCTTGTTGCAGGTACTGTCGTATTACATAAAGATTTAGTTTATCCTCATGTTGATGAAATAGAAATTGCGGCTATCGCTCCTCCTATTCCATTACAGTTGCAAGAGCAACAGGCATTAGTTCGTTTTTACCAACGTACGCCTTATTTAACAAATGAGCGAGCAAATGAACTCTCACTGTTAACGGGAAAATTAGTAGAAGATCAAAAACAACCCACTCAAAATTTACTCGGAATCGCCAACTGGCTCATGGGCAACAGAGGTGAAAGTAAATGAGCGCAGTCAAACAGAATCAGTTTATAAAAAAACATGAAGCACAGTGGCAGCATTTTGAGGACTGGCTTAATTATCAACAACTGTCAAAGTCACGAAAAAAAAATAAGAAGAATCCGATAAAAGCACCAGATGATCTTGATTTTCCTCATATTTATCGCCAAATATGCCACCACTTCGCATTGGCAAATTCACGCATGTACAGCCCTATTCTAGTAGAACGCTTAAATAAGCTGGTGGTTCGTGGACACCAAAGCCTATACAACACTCGCACCCATATGTGGCGAGATATTTTTGCTTACTTCTCAGGTGGATTTCCTGCCCTCGTTAGAAAAGAATGGCGATTGGTTGCCATTGCAGGAGCACTTTTTTACCTTCCTTTCTTTGCAATGATCATAGCTATTCAATTCAATCCAGATTTAATATATAGCCTAATGGGTTCTGCAGATCTTGCCAATATAGAAGACATGTATAATCCCGAAACCCATGACCGCATTGGTAGAGAGCGTGGCTCTGATTCTGACCTACTTATGTTTGGTCATTATATAAAAAACAATACCGGTATAGGCTTTAAAGAATTTGCTGGAGGCTTAACCTTCGGTATCGGCACCTTAGTGTTCACCCTATTTAATGGCATTTTTATTGGTGCAGTTTTTGGTCATCTCACTCATATTGGCTACACAGACACGCTCTACGGCTTTGTCGTAGGACACAGCTCATTTGAGCTTAACGCCATCGTCTTATCGGCTGCTGCAGGCTTCATGCTAACCCGAGCCTTAGTTATGCCTGGTCGAAAGTCACGAAAACGCGCATTGATTGATGATGGTAAAAGCGCGGTCACCTTAATGTATGGAGTTGCCGCCATGTTTATCATTGCCGCTTTTATTGAGGCATTTTGGTCATCGATGGTATTACCCGTTGCAATAAAATATGTTGTCGGTGCCATACTTTGGGCACTGGTTGCTTTCTACTTTATTTTTGTGGGAAGAAATAAGACAAAATGAATCTAAATCAAATCACCGCCAATATCCGATTACGCAGCGCGTGGGAAGCTGTTGACCTTGGCTTTGTAATGGTTCAACAATGGTGGAAAGCCATTTATCTTCCATTGATTATCGTTACATTCAGTATTGCTATTCCATTATTTTACTTTCTACCATTTGAACAATACGGACTATCTTTGCTAATTTTTTGGTGGCTAAAACCGCTTTATGACAGACTCGTTTTACATATTATAAGTCATAAACTTTTTAATGAGGAATTAAGCAGTTTACAAGCATTAAAAGCGATACCCTCGCTTATATGGAATACTGGTTTTTTCCAAACAATGACTTTTCGACGTTTTTCACTTTCTCGAGGTTTCAACCTACCTATCTGGCAGCTTGAAAGACTCCGTGGCAGATCACGCTCACAGCGCCAAGACGTATTGCATATGATTGCACACTCAACTGCCGTGTGGCTTACAATCGGTCTAAGGGTCGTTGAATTAATACTCATGTTATCGCTATTTGCACTCATTTTAGTTTTTTTGCCTTCGGATATGTCAAAGGATATTTTGGAAAATTTATTCACCAATAATCTTCCCTATGACTCCTGGGTCGCTATTCTACTTTTTGTTTCTTATGTCTTGGTGGTAACATTACTCCACCCTTTCTATGTTGCAGGCAGTTTTGCACTTTATATAAATCGACGCACACAATTAGAGGCTTGGGACATTGAGTTAGATTTCAGAAAAATGAATCAACGCTTTGAAAAACTGGAAGATAAATTAAGCAGTAGTATAAGCAAAAACAAATCCATAGCATCATCGACACTTTTATTCGTTATTACTTTTATCTTTTTAAATGCCATAAATACTTCCCCTGTTTTAGCTGAAGAAGAAGTACCAGAAATTCTTTCCAGTGAGCGAAAAACAGTCGATCAATCTAAAAAAATGATTAAAGAAGTGATGCTAACCAAGAACCTCAATGACAGGCAAAAAGTTAACAAATGGGTAGCAAAAAAAACGCAGAAAAAAAAGAAAAAGAAAAAATCTAAAACAAACTTAAATTGGTTAGAGTCTTTATCCCAAATCATTGCAACTGCCCTCGAAGCTATTTTATGGATAATACTCGCCGTAGGGATTTACCTTCTCTATTACCATCGTGAGCGTTGGCTACATTTGTTTAAAACTAAAAAGAATATAGATGATGAATATGTCGCACCTGAAGTCATGTTTGGTATGGATGTACGTCCTGAATCATTACCTGATGACGTAATCGCTGAGTCACGCGCATTATGGCAACAAGGTGAACATCGTCAAGCACTCAGCCTACTTTATCGTGGCGCTCTAATCCGTTTGATCAACCAAGAGAAAATAAAACTGCAAGACAGTCATACCGAAGGCGACATCATCAAACAGGCAGCAAAAACTTTAACCCAGAATAATCACGGTAAATCCAAGCAATCCTATTTACAATTACTGACACGCCAATGGCAAAGCATCGCCTATGCACATCGCATTCCTGATGATGACATCATGCAGACCTTGTTCAATACTTGGGAAAGTGACTTTGCAACCTCACCAACCAACTCTGCAGTCAATGATGATACTAAACAAAGGGTGATGAAAAAGTAATGGATAGAAGAACCGGACTTTTAATCACACTTCTACTTGGTCTAGTTGTGGCTTATGCCGCCTATTCTTTTTACTCCACTCATGAGTATAAAGAAGTTACAGAGCGTACAGGTTTACTCAGTGAAGCGCGCAGAAATCCATTGTATGCAAGTCGCCTATTCTTAAAAAGAATGGGAATTCCAGCGGTTAGTAAAAGTACGGTACAAGATATGGGAGGCTTCCCTGATATTGATACCGTTATGGTGATTGTTTCTAGTCGTTCTTCATTTTCAAAGCACCATACCGATGAGTTACTCGACTGGGTTGAGGCAGGAGGGCATTTAGTTGCTCGCTCTGTTGAGGACTGGAACTATGCTAGAAAAGAAAAATCCTATCTAAAAAATGAAGACAATAAAAATAAAAAAGCAAGTCGTGACCCGTTACAACAGCTGCTAGGCATTAGCACCGATAAATCCATTAGTTTTCAGTATGATCCCAACAAAGACTCAGACGAGATGGAAGAGGATGATAATGAAGACGATGATTCTGGCTATGATGAATCCTTCTTTGGTGATGTTATTGCTTTCTTAACAACCTCAGCTGATGATAGAGCACAACATCTCATTACCCTAAACGGTGTTATTAAACCACTTGAAGTTCAAACTAATGGCTTTAAACCACTATTAGTCAATAGAGCTCATTCAAATCAATCTGAATTGGTTAAAATAAAGAATAAAACCTTTATGATTCGCCAAAAGGTTGGCGAGGGCATGGTGACACTGGTCAGTGATTTTAGATTTATAAAAAATTACCATCTCGAAAAATCTGACCATGCAGAGCTATTTTGGCACTTGCTTCATAGGCAAAATCAGTCATTGGATAAGCCCTCGGAAGTTTGGCTCATTCATAATGATGAAATGCCCTCTCTTTGGACATTGTTGTGGCGGCATGCTTGGACTTTAATCATCACCCTAAGCTTAATGTTTCTGACATGGATACTGATGGTGAGTCGTCGTTTTGGCCCACTTATTCCAAAACAAGAAAATGATCGACGTAGCCTTAAAGAACACATCAGTAGTAGCGGAAATTATTATTGGAAGCACCACAAAAAACAGAAGCTAATCGACAGTACCCGACATGCCCTTATGCAACGTCTAACACAAGTTCACCCAGGCTGGACACAACGCACTAAAGATGAACAAATACAACTACTTGCCACTCAAACAGAATTAACACCCGAAGCTGTTGAAAAACTACTTTATGCACAAAACATCGAGCAAGCAGATGAATTTACCTCACTAGTCAGACAACTAGAAAACATCAGAAAATCGATATAACAGGATAAACTTATGACAAATCTAACACTACAACAAGCTAGCGAATTAGCGCAGCAATTAAAACAGAAGCTAATCGACAGTACCCGACATGCCCTTATGCAACGTCTAACACAAGTTCACCCAGGCTGGACACAACGCACTAAAGATGAACAAATACAACTACTTGCCACTCAAACAGAATTAACACCCGAAGCTGTTGAAAAACTACTTTATGCACAAAACATCGAGCAAGCAGATGAATTTACCTCACTAGTCAGACAACTAGAAAACATCAGAAAATCGATATAACAGGATAAACTTATGACAAATCTAACACTACAACAAGCTAGCGAATTAGCGCAGCAATTAAAACAGGAAATTGCCAAGGCAGTCATTGGTCAAAAACAAGTCATCGATGAAACACTGATTGCCCTTATCGCGGGCGGCAACGTGCTTATCGAAGGTGTTCCTGGTTTGGGTAAAACATTACTGGTAAGAGCACTCGCCGCAACTTTCTCGGGTGAATTTAATCGCATCCAGTTTACTCCAGATTTAATGCCAGCGGATATTACTGGGCATACACTTTATGATATGGATAGTAAATCATTCAGTGTTCGAAAAGGTCCTGTTTTCACCAACTTATTACTAGCCGATGAAATCAACCGAGCTCCGGCTAAAACACAGTCTGCGCTACTTGAAGTTATGCAAGAGAAACAAGTTACCATTGAGGGTACAACTCATTCAGTACCCCTGCCATTTATGACGCTTGCTACTCAAAATCCATTAGAGCAGGAAGGTACCTATCCGTTGCCTGAAGCACAATTGGATCGCTTTTTAATGAAGATTTTTATTGAATATCCAAATGATCAGGAAGAAAGTACTATGGTTGCCGCGGTAACAAATCATCAAACAGGCAATCAGCTTAATATTTCCAATGTTACAGCAATCGCCTCACCTGAAACGATTCTAGCAATGCAGGCGCTTGCCTCCGAGATTGCTGCTGATAAGAGTGTTATTGATTACGCCGTGCGTATCGTTCGTGCAACCCGTGATTGGCAAGGTTTAACCATAGGTGCTGGGCCTCGTGGTAGTATCTCTTTAATCAGTGCGGCGCGCGCCCAAGCGATGCTTCAAGCGCGCGACTATATAACGCCCGATGATGTTAAAGAAATAGCTTTACCCGTGTTACGTCATCGTGTCGGCCTAGCACCTGAAATGGAATTAGAAGGCTTTTCAACGGATCAAATATTAGTCTCTATTCTTGATAAAATTGAAGCCCCTAGGCAGTAATCACAGAGCTGTTTCTATGTTACATATGCTACCCATTCCCGCCAAAAATACCTTATACCTGCTCGCTGGTCTTGCCTTATTGAGTCTGTTTGCTAGCTTTTGGCCAAGTTTAATTTCACTCTGGAAAATAGCCTTATCGCTAATCGCTATCGTCTTATTGATTGATCTTATCCTTACCTACCTTTCGCAACCCATTGAAGTGAGTCGAGACCTCCCTGGCTCATTACCTTTAGGAGTGAGTAGACATGTTGGTTTACGTGTTCATAATCATGGTAAAACAGCCCATGTATTGAGCATCTATGATCACTTTCCGCTACAAGTACACAGCGAAGGCTTACCCATAAATGTCAGTATTCCTGCACAACAGCATGCCGATTTAGAATATAAAATAATTGCCAATAGCCGAGGCAAACTGATTTTCCCTCAAGTACAGCTAAAGCTTCAATCAAGCTTAAGACTATGGCAACGTAATATTATTTTGCCCGTCAGCAGTACCACTAATGTCTATCCAAACTTTGCAGCAATTTCACACTATGCATTATTAGCAACAGATAATAACCTCAGCCAAATGGGGATTATCAAAAAACGCCGCCGAGGAGAAGGTCAGGACTTTCATCAATTACGCGAATACCGTGAAGGCGATGCCTTACGTCAAATCGACTGGAAAGCAACCTCACGCCTTCAAAAACTGATCTCCCGAGAATACCAAGACGAGCGCGACCAAGAAATCATCTTTATGCTCGACTGTGGTCACCGCATGTTAACTAAAGATGATGATTTATCACACTTTGACCATACCCTTAACGCATTGCTATTATTATCTTATGTTGCTCTAAAACAAGGCGATGCTGTCGGCTTAAGCACTTTTGCCAGTACCGACCAACGCTGGTTAGCACCTCGTAAAGGTCAGCACACTGTGCAAACTATTCTTAACACAGTTTATGATTTACAACCTAGCACAGATGCCCCTGATTACAGTAAAGCGGCAACTGACCTATTGATTCGTCATAAAAAACGAGCGCTGGTTATTATTCTCACAAATCTGCGTGATGAAGATACCGACGACCTAATTCCTGCAATTAACCTTTTAAAGAGTCGTCATCTTGTTCTACTCGCCAGCCTACGCGAATCTAGCATTGATGAAATGTTAGAAAAACCCGTGGATGATTTACAAGCTGCCATTGAAAACAGTGCAACACAACAATACTTACAACACCGCAATCAAACCTTTGAGCAGCTAGTGTCTAGTGGCATTACCACAATGGATGTTCAACCAGATAAAATGACAGTGGAATTAATTAATGCGTATTTGGGGATTAAGAGTAGCGGTAGATTGTGATTGCTTGAAACCTTATTAACAATTGTTAAAAAAAGGGGGGGGTGCCATATACTCTCAAGTGACTACTTACTAACTTTATCTCCAATCAAAACCCGCTTGCGCAACGCCACATAAAAAAAGTAAGTCCCCACTGCCGCAATCACATGCTTAATCGCATGACCACTCATTAACTGCAAGAAATCTAAAATCTGTTGATCAAATTGCTCTGCCAATTTGGCTAAGACATAAGATGCAATCACATAGACAATATATCTCTGCCCCTTGAAGGGCGATGGATAAAGCCATAAAATGAATGGGATCAATACAATAGGAAGAAATTGAACCAGAACGTATAAACGTAAATCTCCCTCGCCATTACTCTCCGTGTACATCCAATAAAAGACAGAAGAAATACCGATTAATATCAATGGGTAAAATAGCTTTCGTGCCAAGGATAATGAAATATTCTCGCCCACGAGAATCACAAAAAATGCCATAAATGAAATTGTCATCGGCAATCTATCCCATAGCAAAGTGGCATTATCTGGAAACCAATGATAATAAGTGGAACCCATCCCCGTTAGAAATATCCCGATAAAAAAGATGATATAAGCTTTTTTTAATTCAAGTAATACCCCTGATAATTCTTCTATTTTAGCCAATCCAATTAGCCCTAATATACCAACTAACAGAAATGGTAAATTAGACACTACATTCCAAAAGTGAGGAATTGAATAATAGCTATTCTGATCAGCAAACTGATGATAAGCAAGGTCTTGCGGGATTGGGCTTACAAAGAACATGGCTAAAACAGAAATCAAAGATATTGTGATTAGCAAAAGCTGTCGCTTTGAGTGGAGAGTGAATGTTATTTTTTTACTCACTTATATTGTTCTATCTAGTTATTCTATTTAATGGGACATTTTTAGATAATCTTTTCACCCAAAATGCCGTTCCACCTGCAACACCTACAGGCATCACAAAAAAGTTCACAATAGGTATCATCATCAATATGGTGAGAACACCACCAAAACCTAAGGCAACCGACCTATTCTTGCGTAGAAGAGGTAGTTCTTCTTTTATAAAAAGTTGATGGTTTCCCATCGCAAAGTCAGTGTATTGCAAAGACAACATCCATGCACCAAAAAAACCCCATGCAAAGGGTGAGATGATATTTACCACAGGAATAAAACTAATAATTAATAGCAAAGGTAACCATTTCAGCAGGTAGATTATTTTACTCACTTCGCTAGAAAGCGTTTTGCTAATATTATCTAGCATCGCCTTATAACCTTTGAATTCAGGTACAGGAAGTCCATTTAATTTCTGCTCTACTCTCTCAGCTAATAAAGAGTTAAAGGGTGCGGAAATCAGATTAGCCACAATCGTAAAACTATAATACACACCAATGAATATTAAAGCCGCGAACAAAGGCCAAATCAACCATTGCAACCAAGATAACCAACTAGGAAGCCAACCGAGTAAACTTCCCATCACACTGCCGAATTGAGACCACGACAGCCAAATAGCTAAAGAAAAAACCACAATATTTATTAACAATGGAATCACTACAAAAGGTCTTATGCCTTTTTTTCCAATCAGTGAAAATCCACTCAATGCTAATCGAATGCCTTCAAAAAAACCTTTAAACATTTTTCATTTTATCCTGTTAGATAGAGTATAAATCAACTTTAAAAAGTGGCGCTACCTTCTAATATTCCTATCAATAAATCAATATTTAATTACTTGAGATTTTTGCACGAAAGTATGGAGAAAGAAAAATGAGCGTATTTTCGCTTGTTTTTCATATCTTTCGTGCAAAGGTCTCTACTTGAGACAGCTACATAATCAAGTCTCAATTGACAGCTTATCTGATTAATTTGAAATAGTGCTTACTCTTATGTAAATTACCGTCAAAAATAATAATAATAAATCCTAAATCTAGTGACCCCCCAATGAATACTGTTAAAAAAATCTGTTACGCAGCTATGTGCTCGCTATTACTAAGCTTATCAGTAAATACACAGGCAAAAAGCCAGCATTCTAGCAATGACATTCAACAGGCTTATAATAAATATGTAATTTCTAAACAAACTAATTCACAAAGAAGCCCTAGTCGTTTACAGAACAACAATGTTCGAAGTCGAGTTTTAAAAACAGCTAAACAACAATTACATAAAAAATATCGTTGGGGAGGATCAACCCCTAGAAGAGGTTTTGATTGTAGTGGCTTAGTTCAATATGCGTATAAATCTGTCAATATAAAACTACCACGTACCGCAGCTCAACAATACCGTTCGACAAAACGAATTTCAATGTCACGCTTAAAAATGGGAGATTTGATTTTTTTCAACACGAGAAGATCACGTTCTCGGGTTAATCATGTAGGGATTTATCTGGGAGGTGGTAACTTTATTCACGCACCTAGACGAGGTAAGCGTGTATCTGTTAGTAAACTAGATAAATACTGGCAACGAAAAGTAATTGGTGCTGGTCGAGTGTAGGCTTGTTTTTATACGAACCCTAATACACACTCTGTGTTAATCACTTGCTTCGGATTCAATAACAAGGATTCTAGCTACTCCTAGCGGATGAGCAACATGCTCAGTTCCTATGCAAGCATAAAAAATATCACCTACTTCGAGCGTAGAAACAATCACTTTATCATTTTCCTTATAATGCATATCGACAACACCATCGAGCACAACAAAGACCTCCTCACCATCGTTTACATGCCAATTATAAGGCTTATCTGTCCAATGTAAGCGTGTCGTTATGCCTTGCATGTTAGCTATATCAAGTGCACCCCATGCTTTATCAGCAGTGAAGTTTTTACTGTGAATTATCTTATTCATCGTTACTCCCTACTTAATCGGTTTTTCCAAAACATAGATCGAATCTTTTAAATCTTCCATACGATCATCCAACATATCAAGAGAGTCTCGTATACCCCTGTTATAAAAGTATGCACCCACCTCTTCTGAGAAAAAATCAAGCAAGAATTCCGCATCAAAATTTCCGATGTCAAAATCTAATTCTTCGTGTAAGTACATTTTAATTTTTGGGATTAGCTTATCTTTTTCTTCTTGGGTAAATTTAATTTCAGACATTTAATACAAAACCTTGCCAACGTGAGTCATAGTTCGCACCTAACTGCTTATAAAATTCTTGAGCATTAACATTATCACTCAACACATCCCATTTCAGTCGACCACAGCCTTTTTCTTTCGCATCTTCTATAGTTGCCAGCATGATTTTTTGTCCAATCTTTTTCCCCCGCGATGATTCATCAATGTATAACTCTTTAATGAATAAAGTTGGTCTCAAATCATAGGTAAATGGGATAAAGTAATAGACAACATAGCCCAGCAGTTGATTCTCTTGTTCTGCCACAATTGTGTAAAAAGTGGGGGGGTGCCTATTATCACTAGGAAAGCCATGCTGGATAAGATCATCTACGGTGACGCTAAAGTGCTCAAGATACCCTTCAAACTTAGCTAGTTTTTTCATTAACACTAACAGTTGCTTACAGTCGTTTTTTAGTGCGTGACGTATAATAATATTATTTAACAAGTTGAAAACCTTCATCAAGCCAACCCGTCACACCACCTATCATTTTCTTAACAGGTCTACTCATTTTCGCCAAGTGAACAGCAGCTTTATCCGCACCATTACAATGTGGTCCAGCGCAGTACACCACAAACAAAGTACCTTCTGGATACTCTTTCAAAGCAGATTCTTTCACCTTCCAATTAGGAATATTCACAGATTCTGGTAAATGCCCTGCTAGGTATGACTCCTCACCTCTAACATCAAGCAAAACAAAATCTCGGCGTTCATTGATAATCGCATGATTTATGTCCCAGCAGTCAGTTTCATTAGCAAGCAAGTTTTCAAAATGCGCTAGGGCAATCGTTGAATCCGCAGCAGGAATTCTTGATACAGCAGATGACATGGTCTTTCTCCTTTCTTTTTATGTTTTTGATAATGGCTTATAAAAGACCGTTGTACATGCCGGATGCTTCTTCAATGCAGATTCTGGTCTTATCGGTCTAGCACAAAAATTTCCACCACAGTTTGGGCAAACGCCTCTCAGTACAGTATTAACGCAATCCTCACAGAACGTGCACTCATAAGTGCAAATCATTGCCTCTTTGGATTCTGGTGGAAGCTCCTTTTTACAGTTTTCACAACTTGGTCTTAAATCTAACATATTTATGTTTTCACTCCCTGCCTTTTGCTTTCAACTATTTTACTTCAACTTTTACCTATGCCACAATTGACTTAAAAGACATTGTTCGTTAACTATAAGCCATTCTATTAAAAAAACCATCATGAAAAAACGTGTCGCAATACTTAGCTACCCAAACCTATGCACCTTTGAATTTGGCTGTGCCGTTGAGTTGTTCGCCCTCCCCCGACCAGATATAAAGCATTGGTATCAAACGGATATTGTCTCCTTACAAACAGAAGCCGTCTCTGCCATCGGGGGATTTCATGTCAAAAGTGATATTGTATTCACCAAAGTAAAAGGCTTTTCTGACTATGACATACTCGTTATCGCAGGTTGGAGTGGTCCTGATATCGAACTTTCAGATGACCTGCTCTCAGCCATAAAAAACTTACATAAAAAAGGCGGCAGATTAGTATCCTTTTGCTCCGGTGCCTTTGCATTAGCAGCATCAGGCTTACTCGACAATCAAAGAGCTACTACGCACTGGCGCTATGAAGAACAATTCAAGAAAAAATACCCCTTGATAAAGTTTCAGGAAAATGTGCTTTATACAGAAAACAATAATATTTACACCTCTGCAGGAAGTGCTTCAGCATTGGATTTAGGCTTACATATAATACGTCAAGACTTTGGCTCTGGGATTGCCAATGAAATTGCAAAACGTTTGGTCATTTCACCCCAGCGCGAAGGTGGACAAGCACAATACGCCAACAAAGCAACACCTCAAGAAGCAAACCACCTAAGTAAAAGCCTAGAATGGGCGAATAAAAACCTACACAAAAATATTAAAATCAACCAAATGGCAGAACACGCCTTCTTAACAAGACGTAGCTTTGACAGACATTTTCGTAGCACCCTAGGACTCAGCCCCAAGGAATGGATAACCCATCAACGTATCTCACTAGCAAGAGAATACCTAGAAAACTCCAAAGCAAGTATCGAAGAAGTAGCAGAGAAAAGCGGCTTTGGGTCAACAATGAATTTACGCCACCATTTTAGCCAAGTACTGGGGGTTTCTCCAAGTCATTATCGCAGACAGTTTTTTGAATTGCTGAGTGTTCATGCTAAAACAGATTAGCATGGCACCCCCACCTTATTTTGAAGATTGCTTTTCATTTTTCTGATCAAGTGAATAAGCAAGTATCACGAAATTCATATAGCAATCTGAAACCTAAAAATGGTTACGCAAATAGTTAAAAAGTTGAAATTGGTCGATCAAATCTGTCATTTCATTTTTAGAAAAGCTCAGTAACTCCAGAATATTTAACACCTGAAAGTAATGCCATTTCACGATGCCATGTTGCTAAGTCCTTTTGGTTAAACTGGCTAAAATCATTGTGACCACAGGCTCGCGCCATTACTTGCATTAATTCTACGGAGGCATTAAAAAAGTTGTGTAGCTGTTTTGATGATTTTTCAATATCTAATCGTTGGCGCAGTTCTTCTTTTTGAGTGGCTATACCTGCGGGACAGTTATTGGTATTACACATTCTGGCGGCAACACAACCTATTGCTTGCATGGCACTATTTGAAACTGCAATACCATCTGCACCCAGCGCAAGGGCTTTTACAAAATCAATGGGAACACGTAAGCCGCCCGTAATAATGAGCGTTACACGACCACTTGCACCTTGCTTATCAAGATAGGCACGCGCACGTGCTA
>CAZWEA010000066.1:0-17336 GCA_964632635.1 uncultured Cocleimonas sp.
ATCTGCACTACCTAATATATCGGTATAGCGCGTTACAATAAGGTTTCTAAGTTGGCTACTGATTTCATCGATAGTGAAATGCCCATCAGTTCCAACAATTTCTTTGATAAATTGAGTCGGATCATCAATACGGATATTGTAAGTACCAAATGTACGCAGTCGTACCATATTGAATTCTTTGTCTCGCATCATAATAGGGTTTTTAGTTCCCCACTTTAAATCGACAAATTGTTTGGTATTAAAGAAGTAAACTTCTGCTTTAAAAGGACTTTCAAAACCATGGTGCCAATTTTGTAAAGTAGATAAGATGGGTAGGTTTTTTGTTTCCAACTCATACAAACCAGGGCCAAGTACATCTGCTATTTCGCCTTCACTGACGAAAACAGCAATTTGTGATTCGCGCACAGTTAATTTGGCACCAAATTTAATCTCATTACCATAACGCTGGAAACGATATACCATGGTGTCGACGCTTGAATCTGTCCACTCGATTACATCAACAAATTCACCAAATAACTTATCCCAGATTCCCATACTTATTTTCCTTTAGTCGTGTTTGATTTATGCCTTTGCCTTATTCTTGGCAATTAGCTGATAATGTTCAACAGTGGGAAAAGGATCATAGTAATGATGCAATAGTGCTTTCCATTGTTGATATTGTGGAGACTCTCGAAAACCAATAGTATGGTCTTCTAGCGTTTCCCAGTTTACTAATAATATATAGCGGTTATCCTTTTCAATACACTTTTGTAACTGATGTGAAACATAGCCACTAATAGAAGATATGATAGTTTGTGCTTTTTTAAATGATGCTTCAAAGTCTTTTTCCATACCTGCCGTAACATCAAGAATAGCCACTTCAAGAATCATTTTATTTGATCGCTTTTGTAGTCTCTTGAGCGATCTCTGCTACTGAGTCTTCAGCTCGTGACTTCGCTGCGACTAAGGCATTGCGTAATTCACCTTCCATTTCAACCAATTCTTTAGAAGCTTCGGCACGTTTAGCTTTACCTTCTTCGGCAATTTTTAAGCTATCGTTAATAGTTTCAATGAGTTGGTCATTAGCTTTTCGAACTGACTCAATATCAAAAACACCGCGTTCCATTTGCTTGCGAACTTCTACATTGGCAGTGCGTAAATTATCTGCATTATCTTCTAATAATTCATTGGTTAGATCGGTTGCTTTCTTCACTGTTTCCGCAGCATCACCCATACGGAAAATAGTAACTGCTTGAGCTAACTGATTTTTCCACAATGGAACGGTATTAATCAGTGTTGAATTAATTTTATTGATTAAGGTTTTATCATTTTCTTGGACTAAACGAATACTAGGTAAACTCTGCATAGCAACTTGACGCGTCAAGCGTAAATCATGCAATCGGCGCTCAAGATCATCACGCGCACTACGCATATCGCGTACTGCTTGAGCCGCTAGCATGTTTTCTTTGTCTTCTTCAGCTGTTGTCGTGAGCATTGGAATTTCATTGCTATCCAACATCCGTAATTTCTCATCACCAGCCGCTATATAAAGTTCTAGTTTGTGGAAGTAATCTAGGTTTGCATCATATAGTTTGTCTAATGAAATAACATCTGTCAGCAACTGCGTCTTCTGCTCTTCCATTTTGTCTGTGATGGCATTAATTTGTTTACGCACGTCATCATATTTACTCAAGAAAATAGAAACAGGTTTTGCTTTACCGAATAATTTAGCAAAAAAACCAAGTTTCTTATTTGGGTCAAGCTCATCAACATTAAAACCACGAATAGTTGCAATCATGTCATTTAGTGAAGAACCTGCACCACCTAAATCTTTATTTCGAACGCCTTCCAGCATATTCTCAGAAATTGTGCTCATTTCTTCTTGTGCTTTGCTTCCAAAGAATAAAATACTGGTTCTATCCTCAACTTTAATTTGGGCGATTAACTCTTCTATGGTTTTTTTATCACTACTTTCAGCTTCAGCATAAGCAATAATCTCTTTTGAAATTGTCTTGTATTCTGCGATTTCAGTACCAGGAAGTATTTCTTCCTGTGTTGCTGTTTTAGTGTCCGCCATTTTATAAATCCTTTGTTATGAGTCTTTTTATTTGTATCAGTGTTGAGATGTTTACCCTTAATCTCTGGAGTAAAGTCTTCGTTATATGTTTTTAAGCTGAGTTTTTAATACTTCTATTTTCACATCAAGATCAAATTGATCATTTTCTAAAAGTTTCTTATGTTGCTCATCAAATGTGGTTTCTATTGAGTCTAACACTTCTTGAAAATTCTTATCTAATACCTCAGTTGTGGCTTCTTTACTGTGTGTTTTAGCATAGCTTTCGGTAACTCGTTGAGTACCATCTAAATAGACTTTTAAAAACTTTCTAGCTCGTGTTAAATCTTTAGGGTCTTCTTCAATTAAAGACAGAATATCACGTGCTTTTTTGATAATACGCCTTAGGTGCTGATCAAACTTGATATTTTTAATGTTTTTTCTAGAAACCTCAATGGCTTCTATTTTAATCTCAGCGGCTTCCAGCGCCTGAAAAACTTCATCTGCACTGACACCCAAGGAAATATTGCCTGTTTTATCACTTCGTGGGTCAACACCATAGGCCATGTAGAATCCTAATAGAGTAACAAAACCAATTAAAATACTAGGAAATAAATTATAGCCTGATAATAAAAAAGCAGTTAAACCTGTGCTAATCGCCAGAATCACAGCAGCAACGGATTTAAAAGGTGTTCCTGGAGCCTTTGCTAACCTTTTTTGTTTAAACCTACTTTCAAGTTTAAAACCATGTCTTGCTACAACTGCGGCTACCATAAAACCTGCAAATAAAGCGCCTGCGGTAATGCTAGAAAAAAAATGTCCTTTAACTAGGTGGATGACTGCTGCTAAAAGCACGGGTAATGGCATTAAAAAGAGTAGGGTACCTTTAATACCTGTTTTAACAGTATTAAGAATAGGACTTTCTGGTTTGTAGCGTGTGGCTTTAGTCATTGATTTTATTCAACTATGCTAGTGAAATAGTGGTGTTATGTTAAATGGAAAAGGACTTTTAATGAAACCAGTCCTACAGTTGCAGATAATAAAATAAAACCTATAATCTTTTGAATCAAATAAGGCATTTGCTAACCATAAGTAATTAGTATGTATGGATTATATAGTGTCTCTAAGGTAAATAATCAAGGTTTGGTAATTATTTAATAAATTATCATAGAGATTTACGCTTAACTCAATGGTAAAAGAGCGTGAATAGCAGTTAATATTGGACTATTAGTAATATTTACAACAAAGATCAGGAAATGTTTTTGCCATTTTTACTCGTCACCTAAGTTAAGCGGAGGTCTCTATGACTAATATTAATCAGAGAAAAGCAATTAGCTATGCTTTGCTCACAGTATTGCTTTGGTCAACTGTCGCTAGTGCATTTAAAATTGCTTTACAAACATTAACAATTGTTGAACTACTACTGATTGCGAATGTAACTTCTGTGTTGGTGCTAGTGTTCATTGCTTTTTTCTCAGGGAGGCTAAAGCACCTATTTAGTTTTAATAAAACAGATGTTTTTTATGCGATGCTATTCGGGTTATTAAATCCGTTTTTATACTACCTTATATTATTCTCAGCCTATGACTTACTTCCAGCCCAGCAAGCACAAGCAATTAATTACACATGGGGGATAGTTTTACCATTATTGGCTGTACCTATACTGAAACAAAAACTGACGAAGAATGAGATAATTGGGTTGATTATTGCTTATTTTGGTGTATTGATTATATCTAGTGGAGGAAGCTTATTAGGATTTACTCAAACTAATGTTAAAGGCTTAATGTTTGCACTATCAAGTACATTCATTTGGGCTTTGTATTGGGTATTAAATACAAAGCAAAACAAAGACCCTGTCTGTGGATTATTATTAAACTTTTGTTTTGGTTTAGTCTTTATCAGCTTGTATTACTTACTGTTTTCAGAAATAAAGCCAATTAGTAAAAATGGCTATATGGCAGGTATTTATGTGGGGGTATTTGAGATGAGTCTAACGTTTTATCTATGGCTTAGCGCATTACGGTTAACAGATAGTACGGCAAAAATCAGTAGTTTGATTTTCCTTTCCCCCTTTATATCATTTGTCTTTATTTATTTTCTGATTGGCGAGAAAATTAAACTGGCTACTATTGTGGGTTTAGTGATCATCATTATTGGTATTTTCGTTCAAAAGCTTCAAAAGAATACAATCAAAGATAGGAGATAGTCATTTTTCATATTGCATTACATATTATCATTCCAGCAATCATAGCTAGTTTGTTTTTCAAGAATAACTGGAAGTCTGCCTATCTGATTATGATGCTAACCATGCTGGTGGATGTTGACCACCTTTTAGCAACACCCATATATGATCCAATGCGTTGTAGCATTGGTTTTCATCCGTTGCATAGCCTATACGCTATTGCAGCTTATATCGGCTTTATATTCTACTCAAAAACTAGAATTATTGGGCTAGGCTTAATCATACATATGATATTGGATACTATTGACTGTCAAATAAATATGGGAATTTGGATTAATTAGAGAAGACCTCAGATATCTCAAATGACGACTAAAAAGGGATAAAATATTACTGCCTTCGTTGTAAATCCTGCCAATAGCCGCGATTAACTGCAATTCATGCTCAATCAGAATGATTTTATCGCATTTCCCTTAGCCGCTGAGGTCTTCAGAGATCAATTATGCAAAAAGGGCGGGGGTGCCATATAACTCGGTTTGATACTTCGTTAAAAGAGTCCCTAATTTTGCCTTTCATCTAGTAATTATATATGACGAATCTTAACAGCGTTATAATATGACTAATTAACACTTACGTCTAAACAGCATAGTGTGACCCATAATAATAATTATTAGAAATAGGTATATAAGGGAATGTCAGTTCTTACTAAGCAGACTAATACAAATTTGCAACCCATTGATAGTCAGCAACCACTATTACCCAATAACTCACTACCACCTATTATGGAAGGGGCAAATTATGCGGATAATGAAATTTCATTATTAGATATTCTGGGGATTTTAAAAAAGCGTAAATTTACCATTTTAATTACTCTGTTAACTACCCTAGGTATTGCACTTGCCTTTACATTATCAGCACGATCAACTTACCGTGCTAATGCAATTATCCAGATTGAAAGAGATGGTGCTGAGATAGTTAGTTTTGGTAAAACAAATAAGCCTAACGGTGCCTTCTCATCTGAAAATGACCCTTTTTTCAGAACACACTATGAAATGCTAAAAGGACGTGTGATTGCGCAAAGAGTTATAGATGAACTAAATCTACATGAAAGCCTTGTTCCAAATGCGAAAAAAGAAAAACCAAATGCACCTGTTGACTACATACAAGTATTCAGTAAAAACTTATTAGTCCAACCAATAGATGGTACGCATCTCGTTGAGATCTACTATGAAGCTCCTTCAGCAGTTGAAGCTAAAAAGGTAGTATTTACATTGTTAGATAATTTTATTCGGCTACAAATCGAATCGAAAAGTCAAACAGGGGAATATGCAAAAGAATTTTTAAGCAAACAACTACAAGAAGCTAAAGTTCGCCTGCAATCATCTGAAAAAGCTTTAGTTAACTATGCCAATAACAATGGTATTTTAGGTGTTGATGAGAAACAAACACGTCAGGTGAAAAAATTAGAAAACTTAGATGATGCGCTAGTTAAAGCAAAAATTAACCGCATTGAAGCAGAAAGCTTATACCTACAAATCCAAAAATCTGGCAACGTTTCTATCTTGTTAAACAACACGGTTATTACTAGCTTGAAGTCGCGACTGGTACAATTTGAAGGTGAGCATCTTGCGCTACTTAAGACATTTAAGCAGAATCATCCTAGAGTAGAAAACCTGAAAAGCCAAATTGTGAGTATTAAAAACAAACTAAAACAAGAAAAAAGAAATATTAAAAGTTCTATGAAAGCAAACTATTTTGCGGCAAAGAAACAAGAAGAAAGTATTGCTGAAGAACTCAATCGTTTTAATCAGGAAGTTAGTGGACTACAAAATAATAGTGTTGACTATAATTCATTAAAACGTGAAGTTGAAAGCAACCGTAAAATATATAACAACCTTTCTCAGCGCCATGAAGAGGTAAATATTGCATCAGCGGCTAATATTAGCAGCATCACAGTGGTGGAACCTGCTGTAACGCCTATAAATAGATACCGTCCTAAGCCTAAGCTGAACATCATGTTAGGCTTATTATCTGGTCTTATTTTAGGCTTGGGTTTTGCTTTCTTACGTGAGTCATTAGATAAAACGATTAGTTCTGCCGAAGATTTAGCAAAAATATCTGGTTTTCCTGTTTTGGGTAAAATTCCTAGAGTTAAATCTCCCGCTAAAAAAGAGCTAGAAATGATTACTAGCACTGATCCAAGTTCACCTGTTGCAGAAGCATACCGAGTCCTTGCTACAAATATACGTTTATTATTAGATAAGCACGAGGAGCGTATTTTATTAGTCACCAGTGTTAACCCAGAAGAAGGTAAAAGTATTAGTGCTACAAACATTGCTTGTACTTATGCACAGATGGGTAAAAAAGTATTAATTATTGATGCAGATATTAGGCATGCATCACTTCACGAAACACTGGGTTTGAATAACAAACGTGGTTTAACTCATTATCTTAAAGGGGAGAGTGATCTGGTTGGAATTACTCAACCTGTGATGGGTATACAAGGGTTATTTGGGATAACCGCTGGGGATAGTAAAGTTGACCCTGTAAGCTTGTTAAGCCATGAGCGGATGTCATTTTTAACATCTCAGGGTGGTACTATTTTTGATTATGTGATTATTGATGCACCTGCAATAGCGGGTTACGCCGATACGCTTGTTTTATCTTCACTCGCTACTTCTACGTTAATTGTAACCAAAGAAGACACGATGGAAGCTGGGTCGATTAAACAGGCTCTTGAGCAAATTCGTAGAATTAAAAATAATGTGTTTGGGTTTTTAGTCGTAAATGTTAAAAACTTACCCAATAACACCAATAATAATACTTATAAAAAGAGTGAAAGTGCAAAGAATAAACTAATAGAAACTAAAAAAGTTAATTTCGCATAAAAAAATACTTCTAATGTAGAACTACAAGTTAGGATTAGATGATCTGAACTAGAAGAGTCTCTATAAATAGTAAAAAAATTAACTTTTTTTACTATTCCACTTGACACTTAAACTTAAGCAAACTACATAACAAGAACGAATATACGCTTAATTGGCTGTTAGTATGAAAGAAAACAATGATCAGAATAATAACAAACAAAATCAACAAGATACACTTCTTGAGGGTGATAATGCTGCTTATCTTGAATTACTCTTTGAAAACTATTTAAAAAGTCCTTCATCTGTTAGTGAGAGTTGGCAAAAGTATTTTTCTGATTTACCGGTACCCGCTGCCTTTAAAAACGGCTCTTCCCATTCTGTTATACGTGATAAATTCAGATCACGAAAACTACACACTAATAATGCCACTAGTTCAGTTGAGAGCAATAGTCTGTTAGAAACTGAAAGACAACAAGTCCATGTATTACAACTAATTAATTCTTTTCGAACCTTAGGGCACCTAATAGCAGACACTAACCCACTGACAGATATAAAAAGCACCATCAATTTTAATCATTCAATAGATATTCCTGAATTATCCTTATCTTATTATGGACTGGATAAGGTAGATCATAATAAACTATTTGATCCTGGTAGCTTTCAACTCAAAGACACTCCGACGCTTAAAAATATTTATCATGCCTTACAAAATACTTATACCGAAAGTATTGGTATTGAATATATGCATATGATGTCTACAGATGAAAAACGCTGGATTCAAAGTCGTATTGAACCGACTCAGGCACGACCAAAATATGATGCAAATAAAAAAAGTGATCTGCTTGATCACTTAATTTCTGCTGAAACACTAGAACGCTATTTACATACACGATACGTTGGGCAAAAGCGGTTTTCTCTTGAAGGTGGAGAAAGTCTAATCCCATTACTTAATGAAATAATTCATCACTCAGGAAGTCAAAAAACACGTGAAATAGTCCTTGCTATGGCGCATCGAGGGCGACTTAATGTATTAATCAACATCATGGGGAAGTCTCCTGATGAATTATTCAGTGAGTTTGAAGGCAATAATATTGAAGAGCCATCTGCTGGGGATGTTAAGTATCATAAAGGGTTCTCTTGTAGTATAAAAACATCTCAAGACCCTATGCATCTATCACTCTCTTTCAATCCATCTCATCTAGAAATAGTTTCACCTGTGGCCTGTGGTTCAGTAAGATCAAGACAAGATAGGCGTGATGATCAAGGTGGTCAGGTAGTCGCAGTGATAATCCATGGTGATGCAGCATTCGCTGGTCAAGGTGTTGTCATGGAATCTTTCAATATGGCACAGACTCGTGGATACCGAATTCATGGAACGGTACATATCGTCATAAATAATCAAATTGGTTTTACAACGAGTACGCAGGTAGATAGTCGCAGTACCTACTATCCTACTGATGTGGCTAAAATGATTAATGCACCGATTTTACACGTTAATGGTGATGACCCTGAGGCTGTTATCTTTGCCGCTAAAATAGCTTTGGATTATCGTTTAGAGTTTAAGAAGGATATAGTAATTGATCTGGTCTGCTATAGAAGGCATGGACATAACGAAGCGGATGAGCCTGCCATTACACAGCCCATTATGTATACCAGTATCCGTAATAAAAAAACAACTAGGGAAATATACTCAGACCGTTTGGTTAAAGAAGATGTGATTTCTGAAAATGAAACAGCAGAAAGAATTAAAACGTTTAAAGATAATATGAGTGCAGGGAAATCCGTTGTTGAAACACTTGATTACAGTAGTGTGCCTGAGCACTTTAAGGTGAGTTGGGAAAAGTATAAAGGACGTGAATGGACGACTAAAGCACAAACCAGTTTCTCATTAAAAAAACTACGAAAGATTGCATCACGTTGCCATAATATTCCTGAACATATGGTACTACATGATCGAGTGAAGAAAATATTGTCAATGCGAGATCAGATGGTTGCTGGAGAAAAAGCAGTCGATTGGGGTTGTGCAGAGAATTTAGCCTATGCCACTTTGTTATACGAAGGTTATGAAGTACGCTTAAGTGGTCAAGACTGTGGTAGGGGTACCTTTTCACATAGACACTCTGTTTTGCATAATCAAACCACAAAGCAGGCATGGATTCCTCTTAAACATGTGAGTAAGAATCAAGGTAAATTTAATATCATAGATTCTGTACTCTCTGAAGAAGCGGTTCTCGCATTTGAATATGGTTATGCAACCTCATCACCAGAAACCTTAGTTATCTGGGAAGCACAATTTGGTGACTTTGCTAATGGTGCACAGGTTGTTATAGACCAATTTATTAGTTCTGGTGAACAAAAATGGGGTCGTCTTTGTGGTCTTACTTTATTTTTACCACATGGCTATGAAGGGATGGGCGCAGAACATTCATCTGCGAGATTAGAGCGTTTCATGCAACTTTGTGCAGAACAGAATATGCAGGTGTGTGTACCCAGCACACCTGCACAAACATTCCATATGTTACGCAGACAAATGGTTCGTCCTTATCGTCGACCTTTAATTGTTATGACACCTAAAAGCCTGTTAAGACATCCGCAGGCTGTGAGCACTATTGAAGAAATCAGTAGTGGTAGTTTTCGTCCTATTATCGATGATGCAAGATTTCACAAAAAGAAAAATGAGGCTAAACGTATGGTACTTTGCAGTGGCAAAGTCTATTACGATTTACTCAATAAATCTGAAGAAGAACAGATCAAAGATATTACGCTAGTTCGTATTGAACAACTTTATCCTTTTCCTGATAAATTATTAGAAAAAATCATAGCAACCTATACTAATATTAAAGAACTAGTTTGGTGCCAAGAAGAACCGAGAAACCAAGGTGCATGGGATAGTACAAAACACCGTTTTAGAAAATTCGAAGATCAATATGATGTCACTTGTGTGAGTCGCCCAAGTGCTGCTGCACCGGCAGTTGGTTCTCATAAAGTACATCTTCAACAACAAGCTGCACTAGTGGCATTAGCCCTTAATCTTGGAAATAAAAAATGACTATAGAAATCCGCGTACCTCAATTACCAGAATCAGTAAGTGATGCCAGCATTGCAGCCTGGGTTGTCAAAGAAGGTGACAGTATTAATGCAGAGCAAAATATTCTTGAGTTAGAGACGGATAAGGTTGTGCTGGAAGTACCTGCTCCAGTGTCTGGTATTTTGATTGAAATAAAAGCACAGCAGGGGGCGACTGTATTAGCTGGAGATTTAATCGGCCTTATCGATGAAACCGCTACTGTCGCAGCTGACAACGATACAAAGCAAAGCCAAGATGATGAAGCTGAAAAAACACCTAATGCGAGTCCATCTGTTAGAAAGCTAATGGCAGATAATAGTATTAACGAGACTGTCATTAGCGGCAGTGGTAAGCATGGGAAGATACTAAGGGAAGATGTAGAAGCACATTTAGCAACTAAGCTCAGCGCTTCAACAACAAATAGTTCACCACCCAATGTTGCTGCTAAGCAAAACGTTTCTAAGCAGCAAGCCTCGTTTAGTACTGGCGATCGAGAAGAGCGCCGAGTACCCATGACAAGGTTACGTGCAAAAATTGCAGAACGACTCGTCGGAGTTCAACATACTGCCGCCATTTTAACAACATTCAATGAAGTTGATTTAACTGAAGTATCACGTTTACGTAGAAAGTATCAAGAACGCTTCCAAAAATCACATAACATCAAGTTGGGATTTATGTCATTTTTTATCAAAGCGGCAACAGAAGCTTTAAAACGTTACCCAGAAGTGAATGCGCGTATTGATGAAAATGACATCATCTATCAGGGGTATTACGATATAGGTGTAGCAGTTTCATCTGATCGTGGCCTTGTCGTACCCATAATCCGAAATACAGATACTATGGGACACTCAGAAATAGAAAATGCAATTGCTGATTATGCTACTCGTGCTCAATCTGGTCATTTAGAGCTAGATGAACTCACCGGTGGAACCTTCTCAATAACCAATGGTGGAATTTTTGGATCAATGTTATCAACTCCTATCATTAACCCACCTCAAAGTGCCATCCTAGGAATGCATAATATTCAAGAACGTCCCATGGCAATTAATGGAGACGTTGTCATTCGACCTATGATGTATTTAGCTTTATCTTATGATCATCGTTTAATTGATGGGAAAGCTGCGGTAGGATTCCTTGTTAAAATTAAAGAGTTATTGGAAGACCCTGCCAGTTTGCTCCTTGAGTTATAAAGGCCAGTAGGCTTTGAGAAAGAAGACTATTGGTTAATTGTTTTGTCCGTGATAACGGGGGTAGCTCAATGGCACCCCCGTGTTTTTTTGAAAATTGTATCTTTTAGTTAGGGTCACTGATGAGTTCGTCCCTTAAGGTGTATCAATAATTTAGAGCTATCGTAAATTGATCTTTTTTGCGTTTTCTTTATCGTAACACTCTGTCATTAAGTCAATGAAACGCTCCGCAGGGGTTGATAAAAACTTACCCTTACGTGTAACAAAGCCATAACTTCTTTTAGGAAAATATTGATCAAGAGGGAGTACTGTCATTTCCTTTCTATCTTGTTCGGTTAGACAAACATCTGTGACTATAGATATTCCCATGCCTATTTTTACATAGCGTTTTATAACTTCCCAACCACCCGCTTCTAAGTTGACGGTATAACTGGTGTTGTGTTGTGAAAAGACCATTTTTACAATACGCCAGGTACTTAAATGTCTAGGAGGTAAAATAAGTCCATAAGGGCTGATATCACTTAAGTTGATTTTTTCAAACTTTGACAGTGGGTGATCTTTAGGTGCAATTAATACAGGGTTGTAAGTAACTATAGGCTTGTACTCAATATCATCTGGAATCTCCAACATAGAGCCAATAGCAACATCGACTTCATTATTGCGTAACATCTTTAAACCATTTCTGCCTGTTTCATTGGCAAGTCTGATCTTAATGCCAGGATACTGAGCTGTGAATTTTTGAATTGGTTCTGGTAGAACATATAAAATAGTCGATTCGCCAGCTGCAATAGTTAGTTCACCACTGCCCAAATTACCACAATGCGCATTAAAGGTTTCATGTAAATGATCGACACTTTGAACTAATGATTCAGCAAGATCATAGAGCACTTTACCTTCAATAGTTAACAGTATTTTCGGCCCATTTCGCTCAAACAAAGTGACTTCCATTTCTCTTTCAAGTGCTTGAATTTGTAGTGATATTGTTGGTTGACTAGCGAAGAGTTTCTCTGCTGCTTTAGTGACACTGCCGTATTTGGCAACATAACAAAATGCACGTAATTTCTTTAATCTGTTTTGTTTGTAATAAATTGTTTTTACACTCATATTGCTCCAACAAGGCTAAACTCATGATAAATTTATGCTTAATCTTAATAAGATTAAACTACTTAATAATTAATGTAGACTATAATTAATAATAAATCTGCTTAGTTTTTAAATAGTGCGTTGAAAGTATTTCTATGATTATCCTTATCTACGTTTTAGGCCGGTCTATTGTGGTTAGCTGAATATATCTACCGATAGTAATTTTTCTTAATTTTATATAAGCAATATATTAATTATTCTACTATCTTAGTTAAATGAATGAGTTTTAGAGAATTTCTAATGGTAACTAATAGTGAGCGCACAGTATTTTTTGTATCTGAAAGCACCGGCATAACGGCTGAAACACTCGGGCACAGTTTATTGTCTCAATTCCCGCATCTTGAGTTCACCTATTTACAGCGGCCCTTTATAGACTCTGAAGAAAAAGCATTACAGTTAGCTGATGAAATTTCTCATGTGAATAATGAACAGGGGTTCAAACCTATCGTCTTTGCAACGATGCCAGAGAAAAATATTAATTCTATATTGTCTAATGCCGATTGTCATTACTATGAAGTGTTTGAAAACTATTTGGTGAAAATTGGACATGATTTACACGCCACTCCAAAAAGAGAGTCGGGTTTAAGCCATGGTCTGGTTAATGAAAAAATTTACGATGCCAGAATAGATGCTCTAAATTTCACCTTAAAACATGATGATGCCATGGTGTTAAAAACCATTGGTAATGCCGATGTGATTATCGTCGGGGTTTCACGTTCTGGTAAAACTCCCACTTCTCTTTATCTCGCCTTAAAGTTCGGCATTAAAGCCGCAAATTATCCCATAACTGATGATGACTTTGATCACAATAAACTGCCACAGATATTACTTGATAATCGTGACAAGTTATTCGCCACCAGCATTAAGGCGAAACGTTTACAACAAATTAGAGAAAAACGACGACCCAACAGCCAATACTCATCAATTCAAACTTGTAAATCAGAAATACTTAAAGCACAAAAGCTTTATGCTAAATATGACCTACATCCTATGGATGTAACGTCCCAATCAATTGAAGAATTAGCTGCACAAATCGTACGCACACTTAAAGAAAATAAATCAACAATACAACTTAATCATTCAAAGGATATTTAAGATGAATACTAGAAATATAATCTGGTTAAATCAATTAGGTATTAATGACATCGACAGAGTAGGGGGCAAGAATGCTTCACTCGGTGAAATGATACAAAATTTGGGTAACTTAGGGGTCAATGTCCCAGGGGGATTTGCAACCACAGCAGATGCTTATCGAAGCTTTTTGGAACATGAAAACCTTGGAGAACGAATTAATCAAACGTTGAATGATCTTGATGTAGATAATCTTGCTGATTTAGCCAAAACAGGTAAGCAAATTCGTGACTGGATACTACAAGTACCTTTACCTAATGATTTGGAAAAAGATATTGATATTGCTTACGCAAAGCTAGAGAAAGAATACAGTGCTGAGGTGACATGGGCAGTTCGTTCCTCAGCAACAGCTGAAGATTTACCTGATGCTTCATTTGCAGGACAACAAGAAACCTTTCTAAATGTATCTGGTTTAGATGATATTAAAATGGCTATTCGTAAGGTGTTTGCTTCACTCTTTACTGATAGAGCAATTTCTTATCGAGAGCACCAAGGTTTCGCTCATGAGGGTGTTGCTTTATCAGCAGGCATCCAAAAAATGGTGCGCTCTGATATTGGTGCCAGTGGAGTGATGTTTACGTTAGATACAGAATCAGGTTTTGATCAAGTTGTCTTCATTACAGGAAGTTATGGTCTGGGTGAAATGGTTGTACAAGGTGCTGTTAATCCGGATGAATTTTATGCTTATAAGAAAAATCTTGAAGAAGAAAAACCTGCGGTATTAAGCAGAACACTGGGCAGTAAATTAATCAAAATGATTTATTCAACTGGTGATGAAGCGGTAGAAGACCCCGTTAAAATTGTTGATATAGAAAAAGAGCAGCAACTAAAGTACTGCATCACAGATGAACAGGTTGAAGAACTAGGTCGGCAAGCGGTTACTATTGAGAAACACTACAAACGTCCAATGGATATCGAATGGGCATTAGATGGTATCGATGGAGGTCTTTATATAGTACAGGCACGCCCCGAAACGGTACAAAGCCAGTCTGGAAATATTGTCGAACGTTTTGAATTAAAAGGGAAAGGCGAGGTCCTCACAGAAGGTCGTTCGATTGGTTCACGTATCGGAGCAGGTACAGCAAAAGTAATACTAAGTTTAGATGATATGGATGATATAAAACCAGGCGATGTGCTAGTCACAGATATGACTGATCCGGATTGGGAGCCAATTATGAAACGTGCTTCTGCTATCGTTACCAACAGGGGAGGGCGTACCTGTCATGCTGCCATTATTGCCCGCGAACTCGGTGTACCTGCCGTTGTTGGTTGTGGTGATGCTACATCAACAATCAAGAACAATGATGAAGTAACGGTATCTTGTGCTGAAGGTGACACGGGTTATGCTTATCAAGGAATTCTTGATTTTAAAGTCAATAAAACTGAAATCAGTACCATGCCTGATTTAGACTTAAAAGTAATGATGAATGTTGGAAGCCCAGATCGTGCATTTGATTTCTGTCAACTACCTAATAAAGGGGTTGGCCTAGCACGTATGGAATTCATTATTAATAATATGATTGGCATTCACCCACGTGCACTTTTAGCGTTAGACAAGCAGTCAGATGAACTTCAGGCAATCATCCATGAGCGTATAAATGCTTATGCAGGACCAAGAGAATTCTTTATCTCAAAGATAGAGGAGGGTGTATCAACACTTGCTGCTGCATTTTATCCAAAGCCTGTGATTTTACGAATGTCAGATTTTAAATCTAATGAGTATGCCAATCTTATTGCTGGTACAAATTACGAGCCTGAAGAAGAAAATCCCATGATTGGCTTTCGTGGAGCCGCACGTTATATTGATGAAAGCTTCCGTAGCTGTTTTGAAATGGAATGTGAAGCGATAAAATATGTTAGAGATGAAATGGGTTTTAGCAATATTGAGGTTATGATTCCTTTTGTTCGAACGCTTGATGAAGCCAAGGCAGTTAGTGAATTACTCGCTAAAAACGGTTTAGCCCGAGGTGAAAATGGTTTGCGCCATATTATGATGTGTGAACTACCATCTAATGCTGTGTTAGCGACAGAGTTTTTAGAATACTTTGATGGTTTTTCTATCGGCTCAAATGATATGACACAATTAACACTTGGCTTGGATAGAGATTCTGGTTTAGTTGCAGAAGGTTTTGATGAAAGAAATCCTGCCGTTAAAGCAATGATAAAAATGGCGATAACTGCTTGCAAAGAACAAGGTAAATATATTGGAATCTGTGGTCAAGGCCCATCAGATCATCATGATTTGGCACAGTGGTTAATGGAGCAGGGCATAGACAGTGTTTCATTGAACCCTGATACTGTGATTGATACTTGGAATCGTCTTGCATCTTCATAGCAAGAACACCTGCAGATATTAATTTACACTAGATGGCACCCCCCCTGTTTTTAGCAGATTGTGGGGGAATACTTCGGGTTAAATTGGAAATATAACTAAAAAGTAGCGCTGTTCCATCCCCACATATGCCGTTCAGGATTGGAAAATTCGATATATATTCTATCAGCAGAAATATCGAAGTGTTGCTGCATTAGTTTACATAGGTCCTTAGAAAATACCTCTGTTTTATCTTCTGGTAAACCAAGACTTTTAAGCTTTATATGCGCTAATGGCTGGTTTGACCCTGCAAAAAGCATATTATTATTGTGTTCATATTTAAGCATAACATAGCTTTCAGGCTTAGAAAGCAAAATAGCGATACTGCTAGATAACGACGATAAAGTATCATCATCACTAAGTGTTTGATTTGTTTCAATGGACATTAATGGCATCCGAAACTCCCTTTTTTAGTAGAATAACCCTACTATTATACATCACTAATTGTTTAAAAAAGGCGGGGGTGCCATATATGGACCTAAGTCGCTAAGCTAATAATACTAAGATTAAAGTGAGTTATTATTGATGTACTCATTAAGACCAAAGCCTTGTTTTGCTAGTTTCTCAATTTCACCGTAATGCTGCTCATCTGTCTGCTCTTTATTATAGATAACATTTTTATGTGAATGAAAGTTAACTCGAATTTCTTTTTGTCCAATTTCGTACGAACAAATACCAATATTTCCAGCAAGATTTTTATAAGATGTCATTTTGATTTCCCTGTAATAATTATTTTTGTTATAAACAATATTGTAGGTTAGATTAGGTAAAAAGAAAAATTCGACTTACAAACGGTCATAATTTGTTTAGATTCAATTAACGTATGCTTGAATTAAAATACTAATACCATTTGTTGGTTACAGTTATCCGAGATAGAAATTATCTTTCTGGGGAGGTAAGTGGAGTAATGTGATTCAAATAGCTTATTTAACATAATATATATTATGCGCATGTTATCTTATTAATCTTACAATGCTATTTTAAATTTCTGTACGTTATCCCCAAGTTAATTTCATGTGGTCTTATTGAACCGCACCGATTAGGCTTTTTAACAATATAAAGAATTGAGAAGACAAACTAGAATTATAGTTATGACCAGTAGATACCACCACTATATCTAAAGAAGGCATAATAGTAATAAACTGTCCTCCATTACCACTAGCATAGTAGAAGTCATGTTTATCGATACGGCCACGCCACCAGAGATAGCCATAATGATAACCCTGATCTGTGAGTATCTGGGGCATAGTTGATTTGTCCACCCACTGTTTAGAAATCAAGGGTTGTTCATTCCACAGTCCTTTTTGTAAAAAAAGCTGCCCTATTTTAGCCATATCTCTGGGTGTCATATGGATGTGA
>CAZWEA010000067.1:0-17286 GCA_964632635.1 uncultured Cocleimonas sp.
GATAATGATGAAATTATCACGGGTGTGATTACGGGCAAGGTTAAAGGTGGATTCACCGTTGAGCTTGGCGATATTCGCGCCTTCCTACCAGGTTCATTAGTTGATGTGCGTCCAGTACGTGACACAGCTTACCTTGAAGGGAAAGATTTAGAGTTTAAATTAATCAAGTTAGACCAAAAGCGTAACAACGTAGTGGTATCTCGTCGTGCAGTCGTTGAAGATGAGTACAGTGTTGAACGTGAAGCACTTCTTGAAAGCATTGAAGAAGGTAAGCAAATCAAAGGTGTTGTTAAGAACCTTACTGATTACGGCGCATTCATCGACTTGGGTGGCATCGACGGCTTACTGCATATCACTGATATGGCTTGGAAGCGTGTTAAGCATCCATCAGAAGTACTTGAAATTGGGGCTGAAATTGATTGTATGGTTCTTAAGTTTGATAAAGAAAAGAGCCGTGTATCACTTGGTCTTAAGCAACTGGGTGAAGATCCATGGCAAGATTTGGTTCGTCGCTACCCTGTTAACACACGTCTATCTGGTAAGGTTAGTAATCTTACAGATTATGGTTGTTTTGTTGAAATCGAAGATGGTGTTGAAGGTCTTGTTCATGTATCTGAAATGGATTGGACTAATAAGAATGTAAACCCTGCTAAAGTGGTAACGCTTGGTGATGATGTTGAGGTAATGATCCTTGAGATTGATGCTGATCGTCGTCGTATCTCTCTTGGTATGAAGCAATGTAAAGCGAATCCTTGGGATGAGTTTGCGAAAACAGCTACTAAAGGAGATCAGGTTAAAGGTGTCATTAAGTCAATTACTGACTTTGGTATCTTTATTGGTCTTGAAGGTGGAATTGATGGTCTTGTTCACCTCTCTGATATTTCTTGGAGTATTCCAGGCGAAGAAGCAGTACGAGATTACAAGAAAGGCGATGAGGTTGATGCAACAATTCTTGCTATTGATCCAGAGCGTGAGCGTATTTCTTTGGGTATTAAGCAATTGGATCAAGATCCATTCTCATTGTTTGTTGCTGCAAATGAAAAAGGTAGTATTGTAAAAGGTACTGTCACTGAAGTGACTGCTAAGATGGTTAAAATCGATCTTGCAGAAAATATTGAAGGTATTTTACGTGCTTCTGAAATTTCACGTGATCGTGTTGAAGATGCATCAACTGTTATTAATGTTGGTGATGAAATCGAAGCAAAGTTTATGGGTGTAGATCGTAAAACTCGTGCAATCAACTTATCGATTAAAGCCAAAGACTATGCTGATGAAGCACAAGTCATGAAAGAGTACAGTGGCGGAGCTGCAAGCTCTGGTACACTTGGTGATATTTTCAAGGAACAGCTTGATAAATAAGTGTATTTAGACATGTGATAGCCAAATAATGGCTATTATTAGAAAAAGCCGATTATTTTTCGAATAATCGGCTTTTTTTATGTGATTTCAGTTGCTTATTCGGTTTTCTATACTATTATTGTTACTTAAGGGAGTTTTGATCATGTCCTCCTGAAAAATGCTTAGAAATAAAAACTACCAAAGAATTATTTACTAACGAGAAGCTAGGGAGAGAGCTTTAATGACTAAATCAGAAATTATCAATATTCTTGCACGTAAGCAAAGCCATTTAAGTAGTAAAGATATTGAGCTGTCAGTTAAAATACTATTAGATCAAATTAGTGATACGCTTTCTGAGGGTGAAAGAATTGAAATTCGAGGTTTTGGTAGTTTTTCATTGCATCATCGCTCTGCTAGAAAAGGTAGAAACCCTAAGACAGGTGAGCAGGTACAATTATCTCCTAAACATGTTCCTCATTTTAAACCGGGTAAAGAAATGCGCGAGCGTGTAAATGAGTCTAAAGATGGTTTTACTATTCAAGAATAGTAGTGAGTTAAGACTTCAGCATAACTCAGGTAACGAGTGAAAATGACCAAAATCTTTCTGATCTTCGTTGTAAATCTTGCTATTAGTTGCTATTCACGCCTTAATCAGAAAAATTTTATCTCATTTTTCTTTCACCACTGACTTATGTTGAAATCTCAATTTAAACTATATATTTCTAAAAATAGCCTGGATTTAATAAATGGTTGAAATTCTATTTTTATTGCTCCCACTTGCTTTTTATTCAGGCTGGAGAGCTGCTCGTAAGAGCATATTAAATAAACAAAAAAAAAAGCACAACTCTCTGATAGTTTTGTCAAGGGCGTAAACTTTCTACTCAGTGAAGAACCTGATAAGGCTTTGGAGGTTTTTCTAAATTATCCAGACATTGATGAATACACAGCTGAAACATTTCAGTTGCTTGGTAATTTGTTTCGTGATCGTGGTGAAGTTGATCGCGCCTTAAAAGTTCATCAAAATGTCATCGCACGTTCGAACTTAAACGCACAACAAACTCAAAAGGCGATGTATGCACTGGGTAAAGATTTTTTTGCTGCAGGAATGTTGGACAGAGCTGAAAGTGTTTTTCAAGAGTTATTAGATAATAAGTCGAATAAATGGGTTTCCAAAGCATTAATTTGCTCATCTCTAAGAACTATTTATGAGCAAACGCAAGAGTGGGAAAAAGCAATTGAAGCAACCTCGTGTATTAAGAGAAATCAGAAAAAGAATGAAGAAAATACGCAAATAAACAGTCAGGCACTGATATCTCATTACTATTGTGAACTGGCAGATGAGGCCTTAGGTCAAGGTAAGCTACATGAAGTTGATGGATATATTAGTGCGGCAAAAAAATCATATAAGAACTCAACACGACTAATGACATTGTTGGGTGATATGGCCTTTCATCAAAAACACTATAAGCAAGCATTACAGCATTACCTGAATGCGGTGAAGCATGATTCACGTTTACTCAGTATGTTATTTGAAAAGCTTGAGGAATCTTCAAGTTCTGCTGGCGAAATCACAAAACTACAAAAAGAACTATTTATCCTATATAAAAAGAATCGAGATCGTACTGTTTTTGAAACGATTATTAGTATGGCGAAGAAATATGGTTCATCAAGTGATCTCGATGAGCTGATTGATACTGAATTATCATCAAAGAAACTAAATATTGAATCAATTTATAAAGTAACAGAATATATTCAAACTGATAGTAGTGGTATAGATTGTGGAAATGGTCTTAGGCTTGTGAACAAATCATTAGAAAATTATCTTCAAGGTGTTCCAGCATTTCGTTGTGAGCACTGTGGGTATAGGATGCATGATTATTTATGGCGTTGTCCAGCTTGTCATCATTGGGATTCGATTGATCACGCCTAGTTTTTTGCTAATCAGAGTGCTCTCACTAACCGCCAGTACTGTGTTAGAAAAACATCATTTACAGTTTGTAAGCTCAATTTTCCTGCTTGTTCCGATGGCTAGTGAGAGCACTCTGAATAGCAAAAAAATCTCTTTATTATTAAACAGGAATTACTATGTCTAGTAAGTTAATTGTTGCCCTTGATTTTCCAACGGTTGAGCAAGCTTTGGAATTCGTGAAACCTCTTAACCCTCAGATGTGCAAACTAAAAGTGGGTTTTGAACTGTTTGTTGCGGCGGGGCCTGATTTCGTTAAGGGCTTGGTTGATCAAGGCTTTGATGTATTTCTTGATCTGAAGTTTCATGACATACCTAATACGGTTGCATCAGCTTGTGTGGCTGCTTCTAATCTAGGTGTGTGGATGATGAATGTTCATGCCAGCGGTAGTGATAAAATGATGCGAACAGCAAAACAGGCGCTAATTGATTGTCATTCAAAGACTAAGTTAATAGCGGTTACGGTTTTAACTTCTATGGATGAAAAACAGCTTTCTGCAATTAATATAGAAAACACAGCTGAAGAACAAGTAAAGCACTTAGCAGTATTAACAAATAAGTCAGGCTTAGATGGTGTAGTTTGTTCAGCAAAGGAAGCAGAAGTACTAAGAGAGTTGATGGGAAAAGACTTTTTGTTAGTGACCCCGGGAATTCGACCAGCAGGTTTTGATACAGGTGATCAAAGTAGGGTGATGACACCTAAAGAGGCTGCCAGAGCAGGGGTTAATTATATTGTTGTTGGAAGACCTATAACACAGGCTGAAAAGCCGTTATCTGTTATTGAGAAAATAAATGAAGATATGAGTTAAGGGATCTTTTTTAAGCAAGCTTCTGTCCATTTACTGGTAACTGAATTACGTTAGATTGATCTGATCTATTGTCTGTTCCAGACACCACTTCTTCAATTCTTGCATGTATATTTTGATACATAGATTCATTAATTATTCCAATATTAGATAGTGTTTGAAGATATTCTAAATGCTTCTTAAATTCTAATGTTTTGTACTTTCTAACTTTTTCTGCTGAATTTTGTGAGCTTTCAATTGTAGTATTTAATGTATCAATAAAACTACTAACCATATTTTTTTCTTTAGCGCTTGTCGCTCTGATGCTGAATCTTTGTTTACCACTTCTTGAGTCAATATAACTATATTCAATAGAATAGTTTTTTGTATATGAAACTGCAAATAAAATACTACTGATACCTAATAGTATACTAGCGGGTAGTAATGTATTACCTAGTGAAAGAAAAATCAAAGGAGCTGCAATAGCAGTCAATAAAGCAAAAGCTAGCCAATATTCCTCATAAGTATTTTGATGTTTTGGTGAGGCACTTATATCAATTAATGGTATCTTTTCATGAGTTGAGTCAGTGGAAGAAAGAGAATTAATAATTAAGTTGTTCTCAGAGTCAATTTTGTACTCTTTAGTTGAAAACAGAGTGTGTGTATATGTGATAATAGTCATATAGTATATTATTTGAATTTAAGTAGTAGACTTAACTATATTAGCCTGCCCACATAAACACTATACTTAAGCGCTCTTCTGTGGCACTAGTATGATCAGGTTACTATTCGGATAGTTAAGACAGATAAACGGATTGATCATCTATCTTAGTTTATAAATATGAATTAGCTATTGACGTTCATTAACGAGTTGTTCCTGATATTGATCAAGCTTTTCCCATTCACCCTCAAAAGCCATTCCTGCTTGTTTTGGCCATGTTTCAGGTTCATGCAAACGATACTGTGGCCCTGCATCGCTAAGTAGCTTTTGAATGTCATCTATAGAGCTATCTCTTAAACTTTTATAACTTGAAATACCTGACTTATTTAATAGCTCTTCTATTTTTGGTCCAATGCCTTCGATTTTTTTTAGGTCACTTGTCACGTTATTTACAGAGTTGTTGCTGAGTTCCTCTGATGCTTCACGTCTGCCATCCATAAAGTTTTGATATACTTTTAAATCATCCCATTCACCACGATGAGCCATACCTGCTTGATGAGGCCAAGATTGAGGTTGATGCTTACTAAATTGCGAGCCTGTTTTGTCAAGCAACTCCTGAATACGTCCTCGACTCGAATTATATAGTTGAGAATAAGTATAAATTCCACCTGCATTGAGTACGTCTTCGACTCTAGAATCTATCCCTTCAATATTTTTTAAATCATCATGGTCTTTAAGGGAGGATAAACCTTCCGTTTTAGATGAAGAGTTTTCCTTCGTTCCTACATTACTAATTGCACTAGACTCAATATTATCAGCAACCATAAACTCCTGATAAATTCTTAGTTCTTCCCATTGATTTTGTTCTGCCATGCCAGCTTGATGCGGCCAAGACTCAGTTTCGTGATTTTCAAAACGATTGTCAGCATCAACAATGTATTTTTTTAAAGTAAGACTATCAGTTTTTCGCACATCCTTAAAAGTATGAATACCTGTCTTATTTAAGATTTCTTCGATTTTAGGACCTATGCCTTCAATTAAGATTAAATCATCACTCTTTTCAGAACTAGAAGAGCTAAAGGTTTTTGATACATCTTGTGACCGTTTTATAAACGTTTGATATTCAGAAAGCTTTTTCCATTCACTTTTTGCCGCTAAGCTCGCTTGGTGAGGCCAAGTTTCTACTTCTTTTTTGTTAAAGTTTTTTGATGGGGAATTCTTCAAAATCTGTTCTAAAGTATGTTTTTTAGCATCTCTTAGGTCAGTATATGATCTGATACCTTCTTCTTTTAATACACCTTGAACCTCAGTATTAATTCCACTAACTTTAGTTAGGTCATCTATTAGGGGCGTATTATATGGCGAGTTAGATTGACCACTGATGACCTTAGCCTTAGAGTTGCGACTAGATTGTGACTTAGCTGCTTCACTTTGGTGATTATGTTGTGTGATACTTTTGTTTGTATCATTTTGAGTATCGCGTAACTTATTGAGCAACCAGTTTAGGATAAAACCAAGTAGGAATGCACCGAGTAACATGAGAATAATCTCAAAAGTAGCATCCTGCTGTGTATAAGTTTGTGTAACATTATTATTAAACATAATTTCTTTCCTTGATGTATCTGAGCTGTACTCTACTCGCTAGTTCCAATCTATCGTTTTACTGGGGTGGCTGTAATCTCAACTCTTTTATTTTTAAGTCGACCTTCTTTAGTACTATTGTCTGCAATAGGTTGAGACTCGCCACGCGATATAATGTCAATCTGTGTCATAGGTGCGCCAGCTTCAATTAACATTTCTCGAATTATCATGACACGAGAAATACCGAGAGCTAAATTACTTTGCTTTGAGCCAGTATTATCAGTATGTCCAATAATGCTAATATTATTTTTTGGCGTTAAGTTCATCCAAGATACGACATCTTTAAAATACTTTGTTGATGCTTCTGTAAACGTTGGAGTGGATGATAGAAAATTTATGTGTGATTTTGCTATTGAACCTTCTTCGGCAGTGGTGATTATCTCGATACTTAAATCATCACTTTTTGAATCAACCATTGTTGGAGCAGCTTTATCATCTTTTACTACTACTTTAATATCTGAACCTTCAATTTTGTTATTATTCGTCGCATCGAGAGCATCGATAAGACCGTCACCATCTGAATCAAGTGGCTTATCCGTATTTTTACCGATTTCAATTACGTCACTAATACTATCTCCATCTGTATCTGCTTTTAGTGGATTAGTACCAAGTGTTAATTCTATACTTGTAAGGAGCTTATCATTATCGTCATCTGTATCTACGGCATCAATTTGACCATCGTTATCAGTATCCTGAAGTTGATCTTTGTTAGAACCAATTTCTAGATTATCAGGTATTCCATCACCATCAGAGTCGCTAGAAAGTGGGTTGGTGCCTATCTTTATTTCAAATTTAGTTTCTAGGTCATCATTATCATCATCAGGATCATTAAGATTTAATATTCCATCAGCGTCAGTATCTAAGGGGGCTGATATATTTGAACCAACTTCTTCGTTATCGTTAATTCCATCGCCATCGGAGTCTTTATTATTGGGGTTACTCGTAAGCTTTATCTCTTGGGCGTTAGTAAGGCTATCACTATCATCATCGCTATCATCAATAGTATCTAATGCGTCGATAATTCCATCATGATCAGTATCTAGCGGAGCATTAGTATTTTTACCAACTTCTTCAGCATCATTGATACCGTCGCCATCTGAATCTTTGCTCTTGGGGTTTAGGTTGAGTTGAGCCTCTAATGTATCCAAAAGCCCATCTTCATCTTGATCAAGTATTTCTTCTGTATCTAAAGCATCTATGATTCCATCTTTATCAGAATCTATTGGATGATCTAATTGATCTCCTATTTCTTGAGCGTCGGTTAATCCATCACTGTCACTGTCAGCTAGTAACTGATTTGTACCCAATTTAATTTCGTCTATCGTTTCAATGCCATCATCATCGTCATCGGTGTCGAGTGCATTGATGATCCCATCTGAATCAGTGTCGATAGGATTATTAGTGTCAGGTCCAATTTCATCTTTATCAATAACCCCATCTTCATCAGTATCGGCATATAGTGGACTAGTACCTATTTGAGACTCAATAAGGGTAGGGATGCCATCATTATCATCGTCAAGATCTAGCGCATCAATAATTCCATCATTATCAGTATCAAGAGGTGAATCAAGATTAACACCTATTTCTTCACTATCTGGAATTTCATCGTTATCGGTATCCATTAATAAAGGGTCTGTTCCAAGCTTTGCTTCATCAAAGTCACTAAGTCCATCGCCATCAGTATCTACAAGTTGAGTTTTTTCATCAGAGATTATTGGTGACTTTGTTACAGGCGCAGGTGTATCTAAAGAGACAATATTTTTTTGATTAGCATCACAGCTGTTCTTTATTTTACAACTGTAATAATACCAACTACCAAAGCCCCATAGACCAGAAGCAATGACAGTGAGTGCTATTGAAGCTTTGAGCGAACTCTTCTTCATGAATTAATTCCTATTACCTTCCTACTTAACCTTAGAGCGTTAGTACACGTCGTTCCGATCAAATATAAATGAGAACTGGCTAAATAATAAAGACAGTATTTTTTAGTTCTAATATCCACTCAACTTCTTTAGTTGAAATTTCATTTCATATTTGATTGAAAGCAAGTGAGTTTTTACTAACAATCGATTTATACCTTATATCTCGGCAGCAACTTTTGAATATATCCTATTCAGATCAACATAGAAATTTTGTAGATAAGTGGCTGTATATGTATCGAATTGAAGAAGCTAAGATCGTTTATTAGAAAGGTTATAAATCCAGAAACTTAAGCCCATTGTTAACAATACTGAGGTAGCAAATACATACAAACCGTAGTGAACATCAACTTTAGCTAACACGCCAAGTTTTACAGACACTAATAAAAGAGCAACGACAAAGACATCTAGCATTGACCACTTTCCTATGGTTTCAATGACATGCAGTGTTTTATCCAGAAAAGAGTTCTTAGCATAATCCAGATTGAGAATTAATAATAAACTCGCTATTTTAAAAGCAGGTACACACAAACTAAAAACACCAATAATAATGAATAAAAACCATTCTTGTTGCTCGAATAACTCACGTATAGTAGAAACAAGTGAAACGGTATTTTCAAAAAAATACATCTTTTCCAATGTAATCAATGGAGCAGTGACACCTATGATCAGTGATGCTAACGCTAGCATTAATAATAAGTTAATAACAATTGCTTGTTTGGGAAAAATCCTAATTAAAGATTTCATATATTAATATCCACAGCTCATATTTATTGATAAATGCATATAGCATAACAACATATAATACCAATAATTTAAAAACACTACTTGAATCAATGACAACAATAGATAATGATATTTATATCTGTCATTTCAAGTATTACGTATAAAAATCATACAAAGTGACATTACAAAAACTATTAGGAATTAATACAGTGCTAAAAACTTACCACACTCATGTAGAAGAACGTGCAAAACAAGGGATACCACCTGAGCCATTAAGTGCAGAACAAACAGCACAACTTGTGGAGCTTTTAAAAACTCCCGCACAAGGAACAGAAGAGGAATTGCTCGATTTAATTACACATCGTGTTCCTGCAGGTGTTGACGATGCTGCTTATGTTAAAGCAGGCTTTTTAACAGCACTAGCTAATGGAGAAGCTAAGTCTCCGTTGATCACTCCTGAGGAAGCGATAAAGCTATTGGGTACAATGCTCGGTGGTTACAATATTGAAGCTTTAATTAATGCATTAAAAGATGATTCTCTTGCTCCAGTCGCAGTAGAGGCCTTGTCAAAAACGTTACTGATGTTTGATGCCTTTCATGATGTGAAGGATTTAGCTGAGTCAGGAAATGATCATGCTTCAAATGTTATGCAGTCATGGGCAGATGCAGAGTGGTTTACTTCACGCCCTAAATTAGCGGATAAAATTACGGTAACGGTTTTTAAAGTGCCAGGAGAAACCAATACAGATGATTTATCACCCGCACCTGATGCTTGGTCGCGTCCTGATATTCCATTGCATGCACTAGCTATGTTGAAGATGCCTCGTCCTGATTTTACTGAAACACCTTTACAAGACTTGGAAAAGCTTAAAGAAAAAGGCTTTCCCGTGGCTTATGTTGGAGATGTGGTTGGAACAGGCTCATCACGTAAATCAGGCACAAATTCGGTATTGTGGCATATGGGAAATGATATTCCATTCATCCCAAACAAACGAGATGGAGGCTATTGTTTTGGCAATAAAATAGCGCCTATCTTCTTTAATACCATGGAAGATTCGGGAGCATTACCGATTGAAATGGATGTTTCCAAAATGGAAATGGGTGATGTCATCGATGTTTATCCTTTTGAAGGCGTAACCAAAAGACATGATACCGATGAAGTTATTGCTAGTTTTAAACTAAATACCCCTGTGTTAGTGGATGAAGTTCAAGCAGGTGGAAGAATTCCATTAATTATTGGACGTGGTTTAACAGGACGTGCTAGAGAGGCATTAGGTCTTACAGCGAGTGATCTATTTGCTAAGCCTATTGAACCTGAAATAAGTGATAAAGGTTATACACTTGCTCAAAAGATGGTGGGTAAAGCCTGTGGCTTGGAAGGTGTTAGACCGGGGCAATATTGCGAGCCTAAAATGACGACAGTGGGTTCACAAGATACAACTGGACCGATGACACGCGATGAGCTTAAAGATCTTGCTTGTTTAGGTTTTTCCGCAGATTTAACCATGCAGTCATTTTGTCATACAGCGGCCTACCCACGCCCTATAGATATAAACACTCAACATACCTTGCCCGATTTTATTATGAATCGTGGAGGAGTTTCACTTAAAGCAGGGGATGGGATCATACATTCTTGGCTAAACCGTATGTTACTGCCAGATACCGTTGGAACAGGTGGTGATTCACACACTAGGTTCCCTCTCGGAATTTCATTTCCTGCAGGTTCTGGTTTAGTGGCATTTGCAGCGGCGACTGGGGTTATGCCTTTGGATATGCCCGAATCAGTTCTGGTGCGTTTTAGTGGCACAATGCAACCGGGAATTACCTTACGTGATTTAGTGAATGCTATTCCTTACGCAGCGATTCAACAGGGTTTATTAACAGTTGAAAAATCAGGGAAAATTAATGCTTACAGTGGACGTGTACTTGAAATTGAAGGTTTACCCAATCTGAAAGTAGAGCAGGCATTTGAAATGTCAGATGCATCAGCAGAACGCTCATCAGCTGCTTGTACGATCAAGCTGAATAAAGAGCCGATTATTGAATATATGAATTCAAATATAGTCATGTTGAAATGGATGATTTCAGAAGGTTATGGTGATGAACGCACTATCGCTAGGCGGATAAAATCAATGCAAGACTGGATTGCCAATCCTGAACTATTGAGTGCAGATAGTAATGCAGAATATGCAGAAATAATTGAAATCAATATGGATGATATCAAAGAGCCCTTACTTGCCTGTCCTAATGATCCTGATGATGTAAAACCACTGTCTGAAGTTGCGGGTGTGAAAGTGGATGAAGTCTTTATTGGTTCTTGTATGACTAATATCGGTCACTTTAGAGCAGCAGGAAAATTGCTTGAAAAAGCAGGCACGACTATTCCCACGCGAATGTGGATAGTTCCTCCCACAAAAATGGATGAGCATCAATTAATGGAAGAAGGTTATTACAGTATCTTTGGAAGAGCGGGTGCACGCACTGAAATGCCTGGCTGTTCATTGTGTATGGGGAATCAGGCCCGAGTTGTTGCGGGCTCTACCGTGGTTTCTACATCGACAAGAAATTTTCCTAATCGTTTGGGTGATGGTGCCAATGTTTATTTAAGCTCAGCAGAGCTCGCTTCAGTTGCGGCATTAATGGGGAAACTACCAACAGTCGCAGAATACATGAAATATGCCAGTGAATTAGATACACTTTCTGCGGATATTTATCAGTATTTAAACTTTGATAAAATTGATAGTTTCATAGATTCAGCGAAAAAAGTTGAATCTCGCTTGCAAGACATACCTGTTGTAACGACTTAAGCCCTAACAACTGAGCCTTAAAATAATGGAAACAAATGAAAATCCCTATGGTGTAGCACCAAATTCTGAAAATGGGCAGCAGGTTCAATATGCTCCAATTAAAAATAATGGTTTAGCAATTACCACGTTAATACTTGGTGTATTGTCTTTGATGTTTTGGTTTTTTACCGCAATACCTGGAATTATTACTGGGCATATGGCACTTTCAAAAATTAAGAAAAACCCAAACGAAAATGAGGGCGGCACAATGGCAATTATAGGATTAAGCTTAAGTTATATTATGCTATTGGTGACTATTGTACTTGTTGTTTGGGTTATTTATATGATATCGGCTATACCTGGGTTTAGTGATACTTTTAAGGAGGAGTTTTATAAAGGTCTGACAGGGCAGCCGTAGGGCTTCAACGCTAGAATCTTCAAGAAAAGGTGGGGGTGCTTCGACTAAGCTCAGCAGAACTGCCATTGAGCTTCCCTATTAAAACAAAGTCATTGGCACTTTCAACTTATGTCTTCCTTTTCTCAGTAGACCCAGCATAACCGTATCTTTTACCTTGTGCGTTTCGATGATATCCAGAAAGTCATTCACATCTTCTACTGGCTTACCGTCGATGGTTTGAATAACATCACCTAATACTAAATCGCCCTCAATCATCTTAGAACCTTGCAATCCAGCTCTACTAGCAGGTGAACGGTTTTCAACTTCTAGAATCAATAAACCTTTGATACCAAGCTCCTTATTCAACAGCTTGTTTGCGGTGTCATTCGCAGATATGCCAATATGAGGTCGAACATAGCGCCCATGCTTAATGAGATTAGGCACGACACGATTCACCTTATCTACTGGAATTGAAAAGCCTATTCCCGCCGATGCACCTGATGGGCTATAAATGGCAACATTCATGCCGATTAAACGTCCCGCACTATCTAATAATGGGCCACCTGAGTTGCCTGGATTGATGGCCGCATCTGTTTGGATTAAGTCATCCATATCTAAGGTTTTATTTTTAATGGTGCGACCAAGCGCCGAAATGATTCCTGTGGTTAAGGTGTGATCCAAGCCAAAAGGATTACCGATAGCAAAGACTTTTTGACCCACTATTAAATTTTTACTGGAACCGGGTTGAATCGGTCTAGGCAAGTTCTTAACACCTGTCAATTTTAATACGGCAATATCGTGTCGTTTACTTTTGCCGATAACGCGTGCGGTATAGGTTTTTTTATTATCCAGTCGCACTTTAGCCGTTTTATGATTACCGACAACATGTGCATTGGTAATAATATGACCCTGTTTATCCCAAAGAAACCCTGTACCTGTACCACTAGGGACTTCTCGTACATCGCGTGTCCACATATTGACAACCCGTTTAACCGTGGAGATATAAACCACCGAAGGATTATTGTGGCGAAAAATCGAAATCGTCCCTTTTTCTTCAGGTGTGAGGTCAGCTCGATTCGCAATATTTATATCCTTACCAGAATCCGCCAACAGTGTTTTTGCACCTAAAAGTGCTAATACACTAAAGCTAATGATAAATAGAATTTTATAGAAAGGGTTGTTGCTAGTGTTTTGTAAATTGAACATATCTTAATTAATTCCTAGTTTCTCCGCCATTTATACCAACTTATGACAACATCATGAAGAAGATAGTTGCAAAAAAGCGTATATCAAGTATAAACCTAATTTCCTTGATTATCTGATAAGCAATAAAATTAATGAAATTTATTCCCAGCAAAATTCCAGATGTAATTCTAATCGAGCCAGCTGTTTTTGGAGATCACCGTGGTTTCTTTATGGAAACATGGCAAAGTAAAAACTTTGCGGAACATGGTATTGATTTTGACTTTGTACAAGATAATCACAGTAAATCATCTCAAGGAATTTTACGTGGTTTACACTACCAAGTTCAACAAACTCAGGGCAAGCTAGTCCGCGTGGTCGAAGGAACTGTATTTGATGTTGCTGTCGATATGCGTGAAAGTTCGGCAACATTTGGTCAGTGGGTAGGTTATGAATTATCCGCTGAAAATAAAAATATGCTCTGGGTACCCCCAGGATTTGCGCATGGTTTTTATGTAAAAAGTGAGTCCGCAGAATTCGTTTATAAATGCACGGATTACTATGCACCCGAACACGAACGTAGTCTGCTATGGAATGATGCAACGCTTGCTATCGACTGGCAACTAGTTGACGAAAAAGCGCCAATTCTTTCGGATAAAGATAAAGAGGCTGCAAGCTTTAAAGATGCGGAGAAGTTTGCATGAAGCAAGCTCCTATACAAGACATCCAAGTTTTAATCACAGGTGGAAACGGTCAATTAGGGCATGAATTACAACGCACAGTTATGCAAGGTTATAGCTGTATTTCTACTGATGTTGATGACTTAGATATCACCAATAGCGATGCGGTAAATCATTTTATTGGCGAACTTAAGCCTGATGTTATTATCAATGCCGCTGCCTATACTGCGGTAGATAAAGCGGAACAAGAAACAGAACTCGCTACTGCGATTAACACCACAGGTGCGGCAAACTTAGCGCAGGCATGTAAAGATAATCATATCCAGTTTATGCAAATTTCCACTGATTTTGTGTTTGATGGCAAAGCACATACGCCATATCCTGTCGATGCTGAGGCTTTGCCAGATGGCATGTACGGGAAAACCAAACAAGATGGTGATGATTTAGTACAAAAAATACTGGGTGATGACACCTTTATAATCCGCACCTCATGGCTCTATTCTGCACATGGTAATAATTTTGTAAAAACCATGTTACGTTTTATGCAAGAGCGTGATGAATTGCGTATTATTGCCGATCAAGTTGGCACACCGACTTGGGCAAATTCATTAGCTCAAGCTGTTTGGCAAGCGATTGATAAAAAAGTAAAAGGTATCCACCATTGGAGTGATGCAGGTGTTGCTAGTTGGTATGATTTTGCCTATGCGATTATGGAAGAGGGCATAGCACTGGGGATTTTGGATAAGACAATAACCATCAATGCGATTACAACAGCAGATTATCCAACCCCAGCAAGCCGACCTTGTTACAGTGTGATGGATAAAACTACGACGTGGAAAGCATTAGGAATGAAGAGCGAACATTGGCGTGTAGCTTTAAGACAGATGATGAAAGAACTTGTTTAATCTGAGTTGAACTAGTTAACAATTAATTTAAATGGCACCCCCCCTTTTTTTACACAATTGGGGCTTCTCAATCTTGTAAAAACAGGGGGGGTGCCATAGGACTGTGATAGTATTCTGGGACGAAGAAAATTAGTGCAAAAATGAAGTGAATAGCCAGTTTTTTGCTAAATTTTTAAGCAAAAGCTGGAGAAGTTTAACCATTTTTATTGATTCCATGAAAACTTTCACAGTCTCATAATACAAATAAATGAGTGCAATATATGAGAAGACTTTTAGTAACAGGCGGAGCTGGTTTTATCGGCGCAAATTTTGTGTACTACTGGATGCGAACACACCCAGAAGATCATATGGTGGTGCTCGATGCATTAACCTATGCAGGAAATGAGCCCAGCTTAGATGCACTCAAACACAAGCCAAACTTTAAATTTGTAAAGGGAAGCATTGCTGATCAAGCCTTAGTCGAAAAATTATTGCTTGAAGAAAAACTTGATACCATTGTGAATTTTGCTGCAGAAAGTCATGTAGATCGATCTATCTCAGGCCCCGACATCTTTCTTGAAACAAATATCATCGGCACTCACAATATCCTTAAAGCTGCTCGCAGTGTTTGGATAGAAAATAAAGAAACAGCAAATCCTAATCACCGTTTTCATCATGTCTCAACAGATGAAGTTTATGGTGAGTTAGATGATGACTCTCCAGGGTTTACCGAAGATCATGTCTATGCTCCAAACTCGCCGTATTCAGCCAGTAAAGCATCATCAGATCATATCGTACGCGCCTATCACCACACCTTTGGGCTAAACGTGACGACAACTAATTGCTCCAATAATTATGGGCCATTCCAATACCCAGAAAAACTTATACCGCTCTTCTTAAGTAATATCCTACGCAATAAACCTCTGCCTGTTTACGGCACAGGTAAAAACGTACGTGACTGGTTATATGTCGACGATCACGCCCGTGGAATTGACCTGATTTTAGATAAAGGAAAAGTCGGCGAGATATACAATATTGGTGGCAACAACGAGTGGAATAATCTGGATATCATCCATCTACTTTGTGAAGACATGGATAAACGCTTTGCAGAAAACCCAGAACTCGCCAAACAATACCCAGAAGCAGCACCAGCAAATGGTAAAAAATCAGCCGACCTAATCACCTTCGTAGAAGACAGAGCAGGGCACGACTGGCGTTATGCAATAGATGCCAGCAAGTTTAGAAAAGAATTGGGATATGAGCCACAGGAAACATTTGAAACAGGCATCTTAAAAACCATTGATTGGTATATGGATAATGAAGACTGGTGGAGACCTTTATTGATTAACTAAAAACTTATTAATTAATAAGAAAGCGGCACCTGTAAGATGGAATTGTGTAAAAAATGGGGGGGTGCCCTATCAATCTGTGAACCCGTGTGCTTAGTTAAGCTACTGTGATAATAGAAGTAAAACACCGATAACGGCTTGTTTTTAAAGATCAAATGATGGATGTTCTATTTCTTTTTACGGCTTGAGAAAAAAGTCGCTTAAAACCCTCCGTTTTTATGAGGGCACTCCAGCCAATACCAATTTAATGCTTTAACTCTTTATGGGATTGCAAGAACAAGTTTCAAACCCTCATTTAAACGTAATAATTTTAACTCAGGTAGTTTCTTTGATTTTTCTACTAAATATGACTTATCCAATGTTAATAACTGTGAGACATTAACAACTGACTCTTTAGCTAAACCACTATCTTTTTTAGAAATTGAAAAATTACCAGGAGCTTCAACTAAACGTAGGTTTGAAGTAATGACGGCAACTATTACCGTTTTAATTGTGCTTTTATTAAATTCATTAGCTGAAGCAATAACAACAGGTCTTTTATAACCAGGCTCTGAACCTCTTGGTTCACCTAGAGAAGCCCACCAAACCTCACCTTTTTTCACTACCACTCTTCCTGTGCTAGGGATTCAAACTGCATAGAAGAAAGCTCTTTATCTAATCTTGTATTCTCTACGGAGTAAACTTTATTAAGTATTTCAGTTATGTTTTCAATTTTATGCAGTTTTGTATATTCAGCTACTGCCTTTGCATAAAGCTGACTACGAGAAATACCTAAACGATGAGCAAGCCCTTCTGCTTCGTTAAAGATTGGATCTGGAATTGATATTGCTGTTTTCATAGAAAAAGTATAACTATGGTAATACTTTTTGTCAATACAGTTACTTTTTTATAATATACTGTTCAGCGTCGAGACCGAAAAATGGACATATATAGACGCCTCAACATTGTCAAGGCAAAACAATCACCTTGCAT
>CAZWEA010000068.1:0-17213 GCA_964632635.1 uncultured Cocleimonas sp.
TTTAGTTCGCAATGATAAGGCGGCCCGCTGTCTTTGCCTGTTTGCATAAACTGGGCGTATAGTTTTCCCTGTGGTTTTAACCATTGGTAAAGTTGTGACTCATACTGTTTCCATAGTTTAGGCGGTAGCGCACATAGGCTGGTTTGCTCAAATATTGCATCAAATCTTTCGGCGGGATTCCATTTAAAAAAATCTTCCAGCACAAGTTCTGCGGTGAGTTTGTTTTTATCTAATGCTATTTTTAAGTTATTGAGTGGTGAAGGTGCGATGTCGATAGCAACGACTTCAAAGCCTAGTTTTGCAAGTTTGATTGCTTCATAACCATTGCCACAACCAGGGATTAAAATGCGACAGGGTTTGAGTAAACCATTGTCTAGCCAATAGTCTAGATTTGCGCTTGAAATGCCTCTGTCCCAGCCAATAGTGCCAGCTTGATAGAATCCTTCCCAATCGATTGTTTCTTTATTCAATGTTTTATTCTCTTTTGTTTGCCTGAGTGTTGTTGAATTGTTCTCTACTTTGAGACTGTTGTGCTATTTATACTAATGGTTCTCAAAGTAGAGAACAGAGAAGTTTCTATTGCTTAATACCTTCTAGTGCAATTATTAACTCTAATTCTGCAGAGGCTGGCCCTAGGTTTTTCTTAATCTCAAAGTCCTTTAAAGCGATACGCGTTGTAGCTTCAAAACCTCGACGATAACCACCCCACGGATCTTTACCAGCTCCAACTTTGGCAATATCAAGGACGACTTCTTTGGTAACGCCGTGAAGCGTTAAGTTGCCTTTTAGTTTAGCTTTGCCATCACTGCCTTCTTCATAGCTAGTGCTTTCAAACTTAGCTTGTGGAAATTCTTCGACAGCTAAGAAGTCTCCACTGCGTAAATGCTTATCACGCTCGGCATGGTTTGAGTCAACACTTTTTGTATTGACAGTTACGGCAACTTTTGAGGCCGCTTTGTCTTTTTCATCGTAACTAAAAGTGCCTTCAAAATCATTAAAGCGACCCCATAACCAGCTGTAGCCGAGATGAGATATTTTAAATTGAATGGATGCATGGGCACCTTTTTTGTCTATCACGTAATCCTCGGCAAATAAATTGCCTGAAGTGATTAGTGCTGTAGCTAATGATAGGCTTAATAGTGTTTTTTGAATTATCGGTTTCATGTTATTTCCTTTGGTTAGATTATGTTCTGCTCAGTGATGAGCTGGGGTGCAATGTAGATACTTATTTAAGCATCCTTCGAAGTGTTTGATCCTTGTCTATAAAGTGATGTTTCAATGCTGCTAAAGCATGTAACACCACAAAAACAGCAAGCAGTATTGCCATTAATTCATGAGCTTCACCAATTAAATCAGCACGCTCTTCCTCTATCTCTGTGAGTATGGAGGGGACTTCAAAGAGTGTGAAAAACTCAATTCCTTTGCCTTTGGCGGTGGAGATTAAATAGCCTGAAATGCCAATCAGTAAAATTAGTAGATAAAAAAGTCTCTGGATTAAATGGGCTAAAGTGACTTCCCATTTCTTATGTGTTTTTAAAGGCTTTGGTGCTGAGCTGTTTAGCTTCCAAATTACCCTTAGTAGTAGTAAAAACAACACCAGTAAACCAAAGCTTTTATGCCACCAAGGCAGGCTATGATAAAGCGGGTCGTAGTAATCTAGCCCCGTCATATATAGCCCAATAATAAACAACCCTGTTAGCAGGATAGCCATAATCCAGTGTAATGATTTGCTTACAAGACCAAATTTATATTCTGAGTTTTTCATCATTATTTCTGTTTCACCTAGAATCTTAAGTTGTACAGGGTTAGTGTGCTACTGTGGTGCTTCATGCAAAGTGACCAGATTTATAATCTACATAGGCTTGATCAATTTCTGCCTGCGTATTCATTACAAATGGCCCGCCTTTTTCAACAGTTTCATTTAATGGCTTACCTGCTATTACTAAGAATCGACAATCTGAATTTGCAGTGATCTCTAATTTTTTGGCAAGCGACAGTACGCCTAGTTGGCCAGGTTTTAAAGTGGTATGTTTTTCTCCTGTGTTGTCAATTTTTCCGATAGTAGCACTGCCTTCAATCATATAAATAAATGCATTATGACTCTTTGGTATTTGATCAATAAACTCTGTGCCTGATGCTAGGTGAATATCCCAATAAACAGGATCAACAAAGTCATTTTCAATAACACCTTTTGTTCCCATAATGGTTTTTCCTGCAATAACGTTTAGTCTGCAAGTGTTGCCTCTTAGTTCCACGGGTATATTGCTTTGATTAAATTCTTGATAGCGCGGCTCATCCATTTTGTGAGCAGCGGGTAAATTAACCCACAATTGAAATCCAGCTAATAGACCTTCCTCTTGCTCGGGCATTTCTGAATGGATAATTCCTTTGCCAGCACTCATCCACTGGACACCCCCTTTTTCAATCACACCTTCATTACCCGCGCTGTCTTTATGGCGCATTTTCCCTGCTAACATATAGGTAACCGTTTCAAAGCCACGGTGTGGATGCGCTGGGAAGCCTCCAATATAATCTAATGGTTTATCCGAGCCAAAAGCATCGAGTAATAGAAATGGGTCAAGCATGTCTAAATCTGCTGTGCCGATAACGCGCGTTAAGCTAACGCCATCACCATCAGAGGTTTTACGTCCTGTGATGATTTTTTGTATTTCTCTACTGTTACTCATAATAAGTACCTAAAAATTGTTAGCTTAAAATACTAGAAATATTGTCATTATTAATGGTAGATGCATCCACTATTGTTGCGTTGCTGATACCAATAAATGAAAGTGCGTGCTTTATATAAGGTGATGCCATATCCATCTCACTACCGATTGGGACTCCACCTGAAGCCATTACCACGGTTGCTTTTTTATCTTTAAGCATGCCGATAGGACCATTCTCAGTATAGTGAAAGGTGAGTTGCACGCGTGCAATTTGGTCTACCCATGCTTTTAAAACAGCAGGAATACTGAAATTATAGATTGGTACAGCAATAACAATATGATGTGAATCTTGCAGCTCTTTAACGAGTTTGTCTGAGTACTCTAGTGTTTCTTTTTGTTCAGTTGTTCGTTTGTCAGGATCAGTAAAATTAGCATTGATCCAAGGCTCGTCGACAAAAGGCAAACCTGAAGCTAGGTCTCTATCGATTATCTCAAGTTCTGGATCTTCTTGGATTAGATGGGTAATTAATTTATCTGAGGCTTCACGTGTGACGGAGCCTTGAAAGCGCCCACTAGAATTTATATGTAATAACTTTTGATTGTTCATTTCTTATTTCCTTAAGACAGTATTTATTCAGTGGAGTAATCATAATAAAGATATTGATTGGAATAAATAACCCCTGTATAAACATATTGTTTCCTAGGGGGAAACAATGCTTGGTATTTATCATCTACAATTGTGTAAAAACAGGGGGGGTGCCATATGGATAAACTCAAAGCGATGACACTGTATTGTCGCATCATCGAAACAGGACAGTTAAGCCTAGCAGCAGATGAACTCAACCTTTCCAAAGGGGCAGTGAGTAAACAATTAGCCAAGCTTGAAGAGAGCCTAGGTGGGCGACTTTTGAATAGGACAACACGACGCTTAACACCTACCGAGGTAGGGACTGCTTTTTATGAGCGCGCCAAGTTGATTTTAGAGTCAGTTGAAGAGGCTGAATGTGTGGTCACAGGTCTTACCGCTGAGCCACGCGGAACATTGAAAATTAACGCTCCCATGTCGTTTGGTTCACAATATTTAGGCGAGCTACTGGCTAAATACCAACAACAATACCCGCAGGTTAATATTGATATTGACCTACACGACAGGCAAATTGATGTTGTAGAAGAGGGCTATGATCTGGTTTTGCGTATTGCTTCCTTGGAAGATTCATCCTTGATTGCAAGGCGCTTGGCACCCTGCGAGATAGTGGTTTGTGCATCACCTGCATACCTCGAAAAAAATGGGATGCCAGAGACACCTGAAGACTTAAAAAATCATCAATGTCTATTGTACTCTTATGCCGATTCAGCAAAGAATTGGACGCTTGAAAACGACACTAGGGATCAAGTGCAGGTCCAAATTAATGGCTCATTTCTCGCCAATAATGGCAACTTAATGTGTGATGCTATGATACATGGTATGGGGATTGCGCTATTACCGACTTTTATTGTTGGCGATGCGCTTAAATCTGGTAAGGCGATAGTGATATTAAACAAATGGAGACAGAAATCTTCGGATATTTCTTTGCTTTATCCATCAAGTAAACATCTTTCAGTCAAGGTTAGGGCGTTTGTTGATATGGCAGTGGAGCACTTTAAGGGGGATTGGATTGATCCTTGATCCAGTCCTAGAGTGCCCAAGATTTTTCAATCTCATCTGCTTTTAAAGGCTTTACCAATAACTCACGCTCATCCTCACCCGGTAGACCATATTTCACGGTTATCTCATCTAGGTCTCGGCCTTGGCTGTAACGTGCAGTGATGGATGCCGCCAGATAAATATCTTCAGCAGAAATATCATGCCCATCAATTAGCGTTAGTGGGCCATTGCAGCTAGCTGTTTTGATATAAGCAAACTGTCTTTTATAGCCTTGTAAAAAGCGTGTTTCACCTTCTTCTCGTGAAACAATCACTTTGAAATTATCACGTGGGCGAATATGGCGACCAATTTTAAGCAGCATAATGTCATCCATTTCGTAGTTTCTATCTTCACCACGGTGCCCTAATAAATCTTTCATCTTATCTGAATAATTAGGATCTGTTAGGAAACAGCAACCACCAGCAGGTTGGGCATAATCATCTAGTTTCCATTTTTCTGCGAGTGCGATTTGTGGTTTGCGGTTACGTCCAGAAAAGTCATATAGCTCTTCTCTTTTTACCCAGCCTTCAAGTTCTGGTTTGGTTGCGGGTAAGTTTTTGGCGCAAAGTGGGCGTAATAACAATTCATCAGCACCAGACTCTGCTGCGATTATCGGCATAGTTTCTCGGCGTTGCGACATCGGACGTTGCCCAACAACTTCACCCGTTACAATAAAATCAAAGTCATGTTCAGCAATCCATTCATGTGCTTTTCTAACCATAAAGATTTTGCAGTCAAGGCAGGGGTTTAGATTGGCGCCATAACCATGTTTCGGATTTAGCACCACATCTTTATATTCTTCGACAATATCAACGATGTGTAATTTAATGCCTAATTGCTCTGCCACCCAAAGTGAATTATTGCGTTTTGGCTTAGATGATTTTTTCTTGCGAATTGCATGAGTGTGACCCTCAACACAAAAACCGGTGAAAAAGTTGATACCTTCAACATGGATTCCTTGATCTAGCATAGCCTTAGTTGCTAATAATGAATCAAGTCCGCCCGAGATTAAGGATACCGCTTTACGTTGCTGTGTCATGGTTACAAAATTCTGAATACTAAAAGCAGGATTATTACAGCGTTGTTGCTGTTTGTCATAAAAACATTAAACCAAATCTAACCTTTTCCTGAAATAATCTCGCACAGCATTCACTGCTGTTTCATTTTCTGCATCTGCAATTTTTATTTCTTTACCATTTTTTAGCAATGCAAAGACCTTATAATGGGTAATATGTTTCCCCGCTGATTGTGAGCGATGTGTTACTTTATGATTAATATTCTGGATCTCATTGTAATTGACTGAGTGATTGCTGATCGTAAATCCTAGAATTTTTTTAACAACTCTAAGACGGTTGTTACCTAGAGTAATGGTAAGTGAGTGCGCCAAACCATAGAATCCTGCAAGCGCCGCCATGCCGCCAATGAAACCAAAGAATGCCGCCATAAAAAGTGGTGCATCTTTTTCATTGAAGAGAAAAATGCCAATCACAAAAAAGACACTTCCTAGTGCTGTAAACATAGCATGCAAACCCAGTTTCCTAAATAATGGATAGTGAATTACCGTTTGTTCTGAAAAACTGCCCAAGGAATTGATTGGTGTTTCTTGAAACGGAAGATAATTATCAATACTTATTTTATCTTTTGTGTCAACTTGTGAAAGTTCAGGTAAATCTATATCGGAAGAATATTCTTTATTAGAACTGCTGAGACTTGAGTTCACCTCGGCTTGGCTTTTGAGCTTATAAACAGGAATTTCAAAACTTCGATTTAGTTCAACCTCTTTATTCGTAATAGTGACTCGCCAGATATGTCTATAAGTAGAAAATAAATCACTTTCGGGTAAATTAGCAGGCGTTTTGAATCGAAAATGCAGTTCGCTTGTTGCTTTACTAGAATAGACTTGTTTGAGATTGGCTACTCCTTCTTTTTGCCAAATCAGTACTTCATCATTATCCGACCTGGTTTTAACTAAGGTCAGCGTTACTGAATAGTCATGTTCTTTAGGGAGTTTCTGAGTAAATAGAATTTTCCCAGCGACTTCACTACCTATACTGCCTGGAAATGGAGAAAGGATTAGCGGAGTTCGAGCATATCTCTTCCATTTTTTCCAACTAGAGTACGCCCAAAATAAAAGTCCTAATCCTGCAGCAGGGAAAGCTGCAATGATGATTGCAAGGAGGAAACCTTGTTCATTATAAGCATCTGCAAGGCCAAAGAAGGCGATAGGAGAACTGATTAAATTCCAAAAAACAGCAAAGATTAAGGCGAATTGAAAGCTTGATTTACTATCTGAATTAATTTCATTGTTAATCCATTCTGGCTTACTTAGCCAAGGCTGAGAGATGGTTTCTGGTGAAATGTTAGTTTTCTCTCCTCGCCACCCCCAGAACATCATTCCAAAACCTGCAAGACCAAACAAGATCACAAATACAGATGTAAAAAGCAATAACTTCCAACGTAGTTCACGGTGGATAATAGAATCAGCTGGATTGTTGTGATTGTAATAAATGGTAATTGGTCGTTTATTGGAGAGATCGAATCTTAACTGGCTTCCTAATTCAGTTTGAAAGTCGCCAATATTGTCATTTCCTGAACTGATTTGGACACGGTTATTTTTATGGGAAATACCATTTACGATATATTGGTAGCTCGCGATAGCTTCATAAGTAGTTCCTGTATCGCTATCGCTATGATGCTTTACATCTGCTGAAAGAAGGGTGGCTTGGGTTGTTTGCCATGATTGCATCTGAATTGACTCATAGATGCTCGGAACAATAGACCAAAAAAGTAGAAATATAGCGGGCATGGCGAATACTGAACCAAACAACATAATTCCCCAGCGACGTTTTGTTTTTATTTGTGGGTTAATTTTATTGAGCATTTATTTGCTTACATGTCACTATTTACGATATTGGAATAGTACGTTACTGAGCTTAAATGCTGCCTTAATATGAGGCGATTTTTTGTATGAATATTGGAAAAAGAAATTAAATGATGAAGTCTCTACTTATTAATTGTCATTTTATAATTTGTAAAACTAGGCTTAGAAAAGCGGTTTTCTTGCATTTGAATAATTTGTTCTTCTAATGCACCGATTCTTTCTGCATTTTTCTTAGATGTGTAAGCGACTGTTAGCCCACCACCAATAGCGCCAAATATCAACCCAACCATCACTGGATAATCTAGTGATATTCCGAAAACTCTAAACATACCTTGCCCCTTTAAATCATTCCGTTGTTTTATAATTGCCTTCTGGGGATGTGATTATTATAATTTTTATGTACTACTACTTTTTATTATTCAAGCACAATATGCTATCTATTGAATAAATGCAAATAAAAGTTCATCTTGAATCTTAGTAGGTCTTCTAAGTATCTGTTATTGATTTATATTGTCGCTTCCAATTATTCAAAAAAGGGTGGGGTGCCATTTATATCAACTTACCTTGCAGCCACTAACTTGGCCAGACTAAACTGATTTTTGCCCCGCCAAGTGAGGATGCTTCACAATTAACTTTACCCTGATGCTGTTTCATTATGCTTTGAACAATAGCCAATCCCATACCGAATCCACCGAGATGTTCATGATCACTTCTTTTGCGGCTTTTATCCAATCGAGTAAAGGGCTCGAAGATTTTTTGCTGATCTTGTTTCGCTATTCCGATACCATTATCTTCAACCACTAGATTAATTTCTTCGTTATCAATAAAAGCACTGATACAGATTTTCTGTGGCTTGGATGAAGCATATTCTACTGAATTATTTAATAAATTATTTAATGCGCGGGACATTAGGTGTGGATTAAATGAAATGTTTTTATTGATGGTGATGTTTGTTTCAATTTCTATTTCTTGATGGTAGCTAGAGAAAACTGCTATCTCATTTTCTAGCCATAACGTCACTGACTGTGATTTCATCTCTACTTTTTGCTGGCGTTGCATTCGGGTGTAATTGAGTAGCTCATCAACCAGCCCTTCTAGCACGATAATATTTTGTTCAATTTTGTTAGTGTAGATAAGACGTTCTTTTTTAGTTTTACTGGTTTTTTGCATTTCTACTGCAAAATTTAAGCGAGAAAGAGGGGTTTTGAATTCATGGGAAACAGCATTGGTCAAATCCTTATGTCCCTCAAGCAGTGTTTGAATACGGCTTGCCATGTCATTGAAAGAGCCAGCAATGGGATAAAGAGCAGAATTTTTGGATAGTTTAATGCGTGTGTCAAATTGACCATCTCCAAACAACTTGGCAGATCTATTGAGCTTACTAAACTCTTTACGAAATAGATAAATCCAGATTAATGCACCAATCGCGAGTAATAACGCAGGAACTAAAAAAGAGAGATAATTATAGTAGCGTCGATAAGTTGCTTTTTTATTGGCACCTGTAATGGCAATAACAAATTTATTATTGTCTGAAATCAGATAGGCCATATTGCTATCTTCATAATCAATAAAAAGTTTCTTATCCAGTAATGTATCAAGGAGATTTTTGTTTTTATTTAAGCTCTTAAACTCATCCATTCGAACCATTACTAAGTTAAGTGAAAAATATTTTTTGATACGCTCAAAATCCTTTTCAGGGTTTTGGGATTCTTTTAATGTTTTATTTAAAAAGTAGCGAAAACCCCTAGTGTCTTTCTCGAATTCTTCAAGAGCAGAAGTATTATCAAATAAGCTAGTATATAAAATAAATTCACTGTTTTTTTCTGTGAAAACCAATGTAGGGTTTCTTTTGAATTTTGTCAGCGCATAGCCTTTGTCATCTAACTTTGCATAGGTTTCTTCGCTTAGTTTCGTATCTTCACGTTTTTTTAAAACTAAAGTGTAGGCAAAATACTCACTGATTTCAGTTACTTTATCTATCCATTGATCTTCAGGAATTTTATCTAACTCTTCCTTGATTAAAGGATAAATTGCGCCGTATTGCCTATAAGATTCCTTCTCATACCACCACTCACCGAGCAAAGATAATGGGCTTTTAGGCATCACAGTCATTATTAATAATGGCAGTAATAATAGTAGGTAGAGTTTAAGAAATATGCGTGTCATTAGCTTCTATGTCTAACACTGGTAACTTTTAGCAAATAAATACCCACTGCCACGAACTGTCTTTATCTTTTGAGAATCACATTGTTGTTCATCGGATAATTTTCTACGCAATCTTGAGATACGCAAATCTATGGAACGATCTGTGCCGTCATAACCGATACCTCTCAAATGTTTGAGGATATCATCGCGGGTTAAAACAGTGCCTGCATGACTCGCAAGCAGAAACAATAAATCAAATTCGGCGGTACTCAAATCAATTGGCTTATTCTCTAATAAAACACGTCGTGCCCCAGCATCAATAGTTAATTTATCGAAAACAAGTAAACCCTGAAGTGGGATTGTTTGGCTTGGGTTTACTCGTCGCAATAGAGTATGAATGCGAGCCAGTAATAAACGTGGTTGAACAGGCTTGGTGATATAATCATCCGCACCTAATTCTAGTCCAAGCAGTTGGTCAATATCCTCATCTCGCGCAGTGAGCATTAAAATGGGTCCTTGATAGCCATTTGTTGTAACGCGTAATTCTTTACATATGGCAAAACCATCTTTATTGGGGAGCATGATATCAAGCAATACGCAGGATGGTTGTTGCTGGACAATACGTTCAACGGCATATTCACCATCACTTTCTACGACTACTTTGAAGCCTTGTTTTTGCAAGTAGTCCTGTGTCAGTGAAGCCAGTTCTAGATCATCTTCAACCAGAAAAATGGTGTTTTGTGTATCTGCTGTCAAAGCTTATTTAAGATCAGGCTATTATTGCCATATTTAAGTGTGATTTTATTGGCAACGGAGGCAATATGGATTTGGCGTCCTTTATTATGTCCCGCACTCGGTGAATAGAGTTTTGATGAAGACAAAGCAAGCAGGGGATAAGGGCTTTTGTATTTGTTAATAAAAGCGACGAGTACGCCTTTTTTTACAGCAAGCCGGATATTTTTGATTTTCGATTTTCCTTTAAGCAGGGTGGCTTTGTATTTGCCTAGCTTTGATTTCCAAAAGTGTGGAATAACAACGGGATTAAATTTTTGAGCCACTGTATGAAGGTTGACCTTGTTACTTTTTTTGTCTTTTTTATACATCACTATTTGATGCTTTCCATTTTTATCCTTTAAGGAAAAAGACATATCACCAATATCAATCGGGAAAATTTTTAAAAGTTTGTATTTTGGATAAAAATGCCCATCTGACTTCTTAAATAACTCAATATATTTACCATCTATATTAGTGCTGACATGTCGACCACTGACATGAATATAAATATGACCATAAACAGTAGAATAATGACCTTTTAGGCTTTGTAATTCTTTAGCAGTAAAGTTGACGACTTGTAAGGGGGCTTTCGCAGATGATGCAAGGGGAATCAATAGCAAAAATGCAGAAATGACTAGTGCAAATATGGGGTTTAATTTGTATCTCATCATATTGTGAACCTCTATAGGTATATTAACCGATAAATGAATCTCCATTGTATCGAATTGTATCGTATCTGCACGCTGGATACTTAGTGATACAAACTGTTTCCAGAATGATACTGACTCCTTATAAGACAAGCTTTAGGCTTAATTTGTTCATTTTAATAATCTGAGACTCTTCATTGAAGTGTGGCGAAGGTCTCAAACTGAGGAAAGAAGAATGTATAAATTAAGCCAGTCTATATTGTTTGTTTTAGTGTCGGTGTTATTAACTGCTTGTGGAGGTGGTAGTACTGACAATCCATTATCAAACCATCAAAGTGGTAAGTTAATTAGCACTAAATTACTTGCCAGTTTTTCCAATACTCAAATTCAAGTAGCTGAAGTTGATATTAAGTACCCAGTGAAAGTATATCGTCTTGTATATGAAACCAAAGGGGTTGACGGTAAGTTTTTAAATGCATCTGGGTTACTAACCATTCCTCAGAAGCCCGCGCAGGCTAAAAGCCCTATCATGGCTTATCACCACGGGGTTATTTATAATAACAAAGCAGCGCCTACGGAAAATGTCACCATTGATTCTCTTGGTGTTTTGCCCGGGTTTATTGGTTTTATCGTGGTAGCTCCTGATTATATTGGCTTTGGTGAGTCTCTTGGTGTCATGCACCCATTTTCAAATGCTAAGGTTACTGCTTCTACCAGTATTGATTTATTAAGGGCAGCAAAAGAGTTTTTAAAAACGAATAATATTGCAACAAACGAGCAACTATTTCTTGGTGGATATTCACAAGGTGGTGGCGCAACATTAGCTGTACAACGAAAAATAGAGAATGAATTATCCGATGAATTTACAGTAACGGCTTCAAGTGCTGGTGCAGGTGCTTATAATTTAAGTAAGGATTTAATCGATACCGCAACACAAGTACTTCAGGACTTTGACAGCTTTGTTGTGATTCGTCCTTCCAATATTGGGCTTATTCTAAAAGCGATGGATGATGCTTATGATTTGGATGTGTTGGATAAAGTATTTCAGTCAGAGCATGCCGCAACAATTGAGAGTATTTACGATGGTAGTCATTTCCCTGACTTTATTGATAGAGAACTCACCCATCAGGGAAGTGAACTCTTTAATAAAGATTTTTTACAACGATTGGTTAATGGTGAAGAAGAAGCGCTAGTTAATGCATTTAAAGAGAACGATATTCTGGATTGGGTGCCTAAATCACCCACACGTTTATATCATGGACGTGATGATAGCTGGGTAAAGTTTAGTCATGCACAAACAGCGTATGATGTTTTTATGGCAAAGGGTGCGACTCAACTTGAGCTAGTTGAATGTGTGGCTAGGACTGAACAAGCTGATGGCTCAGGATTAGATCTACCAACGAATCATGGCAACTGCTTCAATCCGTATTTATTATTTTCGTATCAGTTCTTTTTACAGTTTGCTAATGATTTATAAATGCATCCTTTACAGGAATTTTAAAAAATAGATTTAATCTCACGGTATAAATAAGTACACTTGCTGCTTCTTATTGGTCTGTTAAAAGATCATTTGCAAGTGAGTTCTTATGGCAACAGAAGAAACAAATCCAACCAGCGAAGAAGCAATTAAAAATATCAGTATTGCTTTGGATAACTGTGACCGCGATACAATAGAGAAGCATCTTAAATCTCTAAATGCAGCAGAAACGGCGCATATTTTAAACGCACTACCTGCGGCAGACCGAACCCGTTTATTTGAATGTGTTCCTGAAGGTTTAGACGGTGAAGTGCTGTTGCATATGAGTGAAGTTGCAGCGGCAGAACTTGCTGAAAGCATGGATACAGAGGCATTGCATCACGCCACAAAATCCATGGATACGGCAGACGTTGCTGAGCTTCTTGATGAGGTTTTAGATAAAGAAGCCGCGGACGACCTGCTGGATAATATGGATGCTCACCGCCGAGAACGTGTTGAGTTAAACCTAAGTTATGGGGAAGATACAGCCGGTCGATTAATGCACACAGATGCTATTATCGTGCGCGGTGATGTCACGCTTGAAACAGTATATCGCTACTTACAACGCCATGATGAAGTGCCAGATGACACCAATGTTTTGATGGTTGTTAATAGAGATAATCTTTTTCTTGGTGCACTTTCTATCTTAAAGCTTGTCTTGGAGCCCGCTGAAAAATTAGTCTCAGAAGTGATGGATTCAGAATGGAAGACACTGAACCCTGATATGCCAGAAAGTGAAGTTATCCGCGCCTTTGAAGATCATGACTGGTTTTCTGCTCCCGTTATTGATGACGAGGGTTATTTCCTTGGACGTATCGTTGTAGATGATGTTGTCGATTCTATGCGAGACCAAGCTGACCACGCCATCCTAGGTTCGGTTGGTTTGGATGATGATGAAGACTTATTTGCACCCATGCTACCCAGTGCTGGTAGGCGCACAATTTGGTTAGCATTAAACCTAGTTACTGCATTTTTAGCGTCATGGGTAATCGGATTCTATGAAGCAACAATAGAAAAATTTGTTGCACTAGCTGTACTAATGCCAGTGGTTGCCAGCATGGGAGGTATTGCCGGAAGCCAAACGCTAACACTGACGATCCGTGGTTTAGCCATGGGTCATGTGGTCGATAGCAACAAAAAATCACTGTTAAAAAAAGAGCTAGGTATTGGTGTGATTAATGGTTTGCTCTGGGCAACCGTCGTCGCAATCGTAGCCTATTTCTGGTTTGATGAGAAAATCGCGATGGTGATTGCGGCAGCACTGGTACTCAATATGTTAGCCGCTGCATTGGCGGGAATTGTCGTGCCATTGGTCTTACACCGAATGAACATAGACCCCGCACTTTCGGGAGCCGTTATCCTAACTACGGTGACAGATGTGGTTGGTTTTATGGCATTTTTAGGTTTGGCTACGTTGTTTTTGACTTAGTTCTGTAGACCTCAATAACTGTCTATGGCACCCCCCCCGTTTTTTACAATATTGTAAAAAACGGGGGGGTGCCCATTAGAGCACAGTCACTTTCGAATCAAAAAAACAGCGGACTCAATATGATGCGTATAGGGAAATTGGTCAAATAGGGCAGTTTCAATAATGTCGTGTGTTTTTTCTATTTCGATTAAATCTCTCGCCAATGTATCTGGGTTACAGGAAATATAAATAATCCGTTCAAAATCCATTACCATACTGCGGGTGAGTTCATCTAAGCCTGCGCGGGGTGGGTCAACCAAGATGGTTTTGAAGTCATAGCCTGGCAAATCTACATCACTTAAGCGTACAAACTCACGGATACCTTTTATGGCTTGTGAGATTTCTTCTGCTGCCATTTTTACGATTTTTATATTTTCGGTGTTGTTATTATCGATATTATAACGTGCGGAGACAACAGATGTTTTTGAGATTTCGGTGGCTAAAACCTGCTGATAAAACTCAGCTAAAGCGATTGAGAAATTACCGTTGCCACAGTAAAGCTCTATTAAGTCTGCCTTACCAAGTTTGTCATTGCCAATTGCTGACACCTTTCTTGCCCAGTGCAACATCTTTTGTGCGACTTTAGCATTAGGCTGGGTGAAACTATTTTCGATTTGCTGATAATGAAATTGTTTGCCATCGACGTGTAAAGTTTCTTCTACATAATCTTTGGGAAGACAAATTTTCTGCTTTCGTGCTCTACCGATAATCGAATTTATCGCTAAGGTAGTTCTTAATTCTTCGGCTAAGCTTAACCACTCTTCATTGCCTTCAATCGGCTTACGGTAAATTAAACTAACCAGTATCTCACCTGATAAAGTGGCAAGAAAATCTATTTCAAAAAGCTTAAGCCTAAGCACAGGGTGAAGACAAATAAATGCCATTAGCTTTGGCATTAAAGCATCAATTGAGGCTAAAGCCATCGGGCAAGAGGTTATCTTTACCTTCTCCTTAGTTTGTTGGTCAAACATAATATAGTCAGACTCATCGCCCTCATGCCAAATACGAAACTCAACGCGCGCACGGTAATGTTGTGGTGATGATGCAAATACACTGAGGTTCGTTGCCGTTGGAACTTGCTTTCTAAAAGAAGCTTCTTTATCTGCTAATAGACTAGCGTACTGATCAGGGTTTACTTGGCAGAGCATAAGGTAAGGTTTGTTTAGTTAATGAAGAAAGCATAGTAATTAACTGGCAAGGAATTGCAATGGCACCCCCCCCTTTTTTACATAATTGATGTGTTTACCAGCTTCTTATTCACCTCTTTACCCGCCTTTTTATCCGTCTTCTTACCCATCTTTTTATCCACCAAGGCCATTATCAAGGTGCAAGCGCAGATAGATTTCGGTAGCGATCACGATAAGGATTAATAAGCAAAACAGAGTAGTGCTAATAATGAGTTTAGAATTATGCGTTTGTTTTGAAGTAGACCAGCCAACATAAATAGAAAATAATCCCAGTGCAAAACTGGGTAGAGCGAATACTCTAAATAGATTTTTTTCCGCAAGATTTAACTCGCTAAAGTGGCCATCTGGAAAACCTAGCCATTTAATATAGGTCAGATAAATTATGACGGGAAGAATCAGGCTAATTAAGCCGATAAAATAAGCTAGAAGGCGTTTTAGTTTCATCTGATTAATGAAGTTGGCTATTATTTTTTGGGCAATGAATCATATGGATTTCTATTTTTTAGAGATTTCAACATAACTCAGTGGCGAAAGAAAAATGCGATAAAATCTTGTTTAAGTGCATAATACACCAAAAATCATTGAGACCTTTGCACGAGAGTATGACGGAGTAGGGAGAATTTAAGCATTTTTAATCCGTCGTATCTCTCGTGCAAAGGTTTCTTATTACTAATTAAAGACTAAATACTATGAAAATGAATAAAATTATTACCTTGTTTATAACACTATCTCTCAGCTTACTTTTCACCGCTTGCAGTGATGATTCAAAAATCAAAGAAGTGGTTGCTTCAGCTCCACCCATTGGACAGCTAGAAAAAGTTGATGTAAAAGTGGGTACTGGCGCAGAGGCAAAATCAGGACAAACTGTTTCAGTTCATTACACCGGCTGGTTATACGACGCTAAAGCAGCAGATCATCATGGTGAGCAGTTTGATAGCTCACGTACTCGCGGCACACCCTTTAAGTTTCCATTAGGTGGAGGGCGCGTAATAAAAGGTTGGGATCAAGGTGTCGTTGGGATGAAAGTTGGCGGACAACGTACTTTAACAATTCCATCAGCGCTAGGCTATGGCGCACGTGGTGCAGGTGGAAAAATACCACCACATGCCGTGCTAATATTTGATGTTGAACTTATCGGCGTTGAGTAGCTTTAAACCTGCTTGAATTATGTTTGGCATCCCTAGCTCTAGTTACAATTATCAAAAAAAGGGGGGGGTGCCATTACTTATTTTTCAGGTCTTATTGGGTCATAAGCCACTAAGTTTCTTACTCCTTATTCCTTACTAATTGTGCGTTGTTTTTGAGCCATTTCAACCATCGTTTCAAGCCTTACTACACGCTTATCAACATCAATCATCGTCACCTCAACTCTTTCAATGTCCCTGTTCATTCTCTTAACTTCATCTGTAAGTTTGAGGACATCAAGCAACATCTCTTTCCATCCAGCCATCTACAAGCCCCTAGATTCAATTTTATTTAATGTTTTATTTAAACGCTTGCGCGTTTTAGCGGTATCCTTAATAGCTTCTTTCAAGCGTAAAGATACCAAAGCCATTAACTCCGAATCATCACCTGAATCTTCTGCGTTAGGATTGAATGAATCAATAGCAGTACGAACTACCTTTGCTACAGATAATTTCTGTTTTTTTGCAATAGCCTCAATCTTTTCAATATTTTCATCAGATAGCATAATTTGCTTTCTGATTAAATTAGTATTCTGAAGAGCTTCCATTATTATGTCCCATTAAAGTAATGAGTTTACTATACACCTACACACCTGTATACACAACATGGGTGCTATTCATTCCCATTCTTCTAGTTGTTAGAAGCAGGGCTAGATATTAGAGGGTGGTAAAATAGTAGGAAGTATCGTTTTAAAACCATATTTAAAAAGCAGCTTATTATTATGGAAACATTCCACCTTAGAGATGGTTTCATTTTCTCCTTTTTTTGCAACAGCTAATTGACTGTACTGAGCGTTGATATAATAGCCGCTTTTTTTGGGGAGCTTATAGTTAAAAGTCCCTACATCAGAGGTAGCTTCTTTAGTGTATATGTTGACAGGATTTACAGGTTTGGAGTAGTTATATTTACATTCAATCTGCTCACCGGCTTGTTCAGCTTCATAACGGTAGGAATATCCATACCAAGTACACTTCTCTTCTTTGCCATTAGCGATGCAAGAACTCTGACCTGTAATCTCTATGTTCTCTTCTTCAATACAGACCCAGCCCATGTCGACTTT
>CAZWEA010000069.1:0-13022 GCA_964632635.1 uncultured Cocleimonas sp.
TTTTTGCAAGTAATTAAATAGGCTATAGTCTGTTTAATAAAGTCAACTTAGCAATGAGGCAAGATCAATGCCAGATCAAAAAATAACCTTTTTAGGTTTAGGCGCAATGGGCTATCCAATGGCAGGACATCTTGCCAATGCTGGATATGATGTTACGGTTTTCAATCGAACGTTTACTACTGCCGAAAGGTGGCAGTCTGAATATAAAGGCAGTGTTGCTAAAACCGTTGAAGAAGCCGTTAAAGATGCAGATGTGGTACTGACCTGTGTTGGCAATGATAGAGATGTACGTGAAATATTCGATAAAATATTAGCTTCTGCTAAATCAGGAGCAACATTAGTTGATCACACCACGACCTCAGCAATTATTGCGCGAGAGCTTTATCAACAAGCGAAAGAGAACAGCATGAGCTTTCTTGATGCGCCTGTTTCTGGTGGTCAGGCAGGTGCTGAAAATGGCGTGCTGACGATTATGGTTGGTGGCGATCAGGATACTTTTGATAGGGTCTTTCCTGTGCTAGATGTCTATGCAAAAGCCTGTACCCGTATCGGTGATACAGGGCAAGGACAAGTCCTGAAAATGATAAATCAAATCAGTTTTATAGGAACATTGCAGGGCTTATCAGAAGCTTTAACTTTTGCTAAAGCGGAAGGCATTGATGGCAAAACCATTGTCGATGTTTTACAACATGGTGCTGCAGGTTCGTGGCAAATGGTGAACCGCAGTGAAACTATGATGGAAAATGATTTTGATTTTGGTTTTGCAATTGACTGGATCCGAAAAGATTTAGCAATATGTTTTGAAGAGGCTGAAAAATTAGGTGTTGAACTTCCCTTAGCAAAGCAAATTGATGCTCGCTATAAAGATTTGCAAGAGCGTGGTTACTCGCGATCTGATACTTCTGTTTTAATAAAACAATTTGATGAGGAAAATAAAGAGTGAAAAACTATAAAGGTTCCTGCCATTGCGGCAATGTGGAGTTCTCTTTTGATCATGATGACATTAAAACAGGCTTACGCTGTAATTGTTCTTTGTGTATTCGCAGGGGAGCAATCATGACCGATTTTGTAATACCACCAGAAGAGCTAACAATTAAAGTAAAAGAGGAAGGTAGCTTAGGCGTTTATGAATTTGATAATAAAGTCGCCCATCACTTCTTTTGTAAGAAATGTGGCATCTACCCCTTTCATCAAACTTTTCGAATGCCAGACCAATACCGTGTTAATTTAGGATGTATTGAGTCGATAGATACTGCGGCGCTTGATATTGGTCTTTTTGATGGTCGGAGTTTGTAATAGCCGCCAATTATCAAAATAATGGGGGGGTGCCATATGTGCTTTTATGGCTATTATATTTTTCCATAGTTCTACTTCCCCTACAGAGTTCGTGATGCTGTCAGGGTTGCGTCGGTTCTGGAACACCCGTTCCTGCTTCGATGAAGGTATTAACAGCATCACCGAAAGGGGTGCGTGTATTGTCCGACACGAGTATATCGGGATCACCTGCGCTCCAGTTCCAAGCCAAGTTTCCAATCGGATAAGGAGCAGGCCCAGTTTTTAAGATGACAGCTTGCACATTGTCCCCTGCCCAATCAAGACCCCACTCGCCAATAATCACCGGGATGATGCCATCGGCACTTTGCGGGCCGTTGTGGTAGACATTGATGCCATCAAATGGACCCCATTGAGAATCGATGCCATTCCACAGCGTGTCCTCTACTTCCTCCACGCTAGCCGACGGATTTGCCCACATATATAAATGCATATCCCAGATGACATTACGCATCGCTGTGACATTCGAGCCACCAGCACCGGGACCGGAACTGGGGTAGTTAGGAACGGGACCACCTTGGATATAGTTAGCATAAGTCAGGATATCTTCGGTATAACCACCTCCACGTGACAAAATGCAGACAATGTTATTGTTCCCTGTATTTCGAATAGCGTCGTAAGTTGCTCTAACATTCTGGACGATCCCTTCTCGATTGGTGCTGTCTGGCTCATTTTCGGTACCGAACCACACATAGGGATTATCCTTGTAACGTGTCGCGAATGTTGTATACGCATCTATCTGTCCCTGCGTCCAAGTAAAATCACCGATAGTGCTATGGTCTTCTAGCAATACCACAATGCGACGTGAGGTGGCAGCCTCGACGAAGGTAGTCAAAAATGCATCATCTACCGCCGTTGATGACCAGAAAAGGTTGTTAGGGCCATCGTCTTGGTAGGCAAACCGGATCATGTTGATTTTCGGGAAAAGTTCAACAATTTGATCTACTGCGTCAACACCTTTGGTGGGATAGCTGTTCGGATAGAAAGTGCTGTTGTAGATATTGATGCCCCTTGCGATAAAGACAGTTCCATCTGGAGCAATGATTCTCCCATCAGAAATCCTGAACAAACCACTTGCTTCAGATGAATCTTCGGAGGGGGTGCCGCTGCCACAAGAAGTGACACCAATTAGTAGGATGATCAAAGAAAAGAACATTACAATAATGCGGTTTAGAGCTTTCATATCCATCCTCATTTTGAAGTGTTATTTGTTGAAAGAAATTATCATTTAGTGAAGAGGTTGACTGAGTAGGGCGATAAAATAAAGCTACCTTGGTTTAGATCAGCCCAACTTGTATTGCGTGCAGTAAAATCATTATTGGCATCCCACAAATACCAAGTCAAATCTGAAGGTAGCCAGTTATTGAACGAAAGATTGATAGTTTGAGGGCTTGCAGTGCGGTTAATGAGACTAAAAGCATAAGTGCTAGTCCCTGTTTGATTTGAGGTCGCATAAGCAGATACTTTTGCCGGCTGCTGCGATTGACTGTCTATTAGATTTCCATGAAATGACTCATTAAAAATTTTAAAAAGGTGTACATTTTCATCACGAGTATCTCCATCAAGAAGTGACATATCACTGTATGGAGCCATATTCCAATACATTGTGGCATCTGCGCCCGCTGTTATACTCTCGGTAAGGATAATTGCATCGTATAAAGCACCTTCATAAGTCTGAATTCTAGGCTCACCTTGATAGGATATATTATATTCTGAGAGGTATATAGGTAAGTAGTTATCCCCTGTGATCAGGTTTATTCTAGTACGAAGTTCTGCTAGATCAGCAGTTGCAAATTGAGCAACATCATAGGCATCTTGTAGACTATTTGAACCATCCCCTGAATAGCTATGAGCGGTAATAAAATCAATATCAGGATAAAGTGCATCAACTAACTGAGAAAGGTAGTCCACATTAACCCATGATGTTGCGGGCCCACCTACTTTGATCGTGGGGTCTACAGCTTTCATTGCAGTTACGGCTGTTTTGATAAATGTCGCCATCTCACTAACGGAAAGACCTGGGGATATGAACGCTGACTCCCTTTCATTGGGTATTTCCCAATATTTAATGCCAAGTCCATGGTCAATATTAACTATTTTGACCAGATCAGCGCAGAACTGGGCGAAAGCTGTTGGGTCTTGATAATCGTCTTCACCTTGAGAGCCAGCTGGAATATTAATCATCACTGTGTATCCCTCATTTACGAGTGGTCGCAGTGCTTGTTCGATTTTGTTGGAATTCCAGACACCGCTATCTTGCCACGCCTCTGGGCTATTTCCGAGCATCCCCCAACCGTGCAAGCGTATGAAACTCTTTTTTTGGGTGATGAGTTCCAGATTATTCATATAGGCTGGGTCGTTGGAATAAGCAGGAATAAAGTTTGCGGCAGTATTGATACCATAGGCTACGGTGGGAATTTTACGAATCACCTTATCCCAATCTACGCTTATCTTAATTCTATTAGCAGTGGGTTCAGCTGTTTTATCTTCGCCACCACAACTAACAATCAACATACTAGCAATAAGCAATATCGAAATTTTCATTGTGTTGGACATGCAGAATGTTGTGGACATGCAAATATCCTTATTCTAAATTTTTATAGGTGTATTAATCTATGGCAAATACTAAATAAGAAAGTTCAATGGTTTTTAAAGTTTTAACAAATAAATATCTGATTTTTAGGGTTATCACTTCATTGGATGCAACTTGTGTAATTAAATTGTTACGTATTTTTTTAGTAGATTCAAGGTGATTACAATCTTCAAAATAAGGTGGGGGTGCCATCTAAATATTATGTAGAGTTTCCCTTATGGTGGTTTTCTTTGCGAAGATCAAGCAAGACTCGACCAACATCGACACCTCCTTCGGAGGTGTAACGATGTACTTTATCGCCCTTGTGGGGCTGCTAAAGCAACTTCCCTAGTTCTGAGTTTTTAAATATTAATTGCCCAATATGTAGTGCGCCATCTTTTGTTAGGTGTCCACCATCAAATGAAATGAGTTTGAGTTCCTTGGTGAAAACAGGGCACCTGCCATCTTTATCGCAGGTGAGTTTTTGCAGGTCTATAAACATTCCGTCTTTGAGTGTCTTTTGCATTATGGCGCTGATTTTTTCTTGTTCACTATCGGGAGTGTTGCGTAGGTTTTGTAGCTTTTCTTCTGGGAGTCGTAGGTACTTTCTAATGGCGACTTTACCGAAGCTTTTTCTGCCGATAACAAATAATTTTTGATCTTCTTTAAGATGCATATTTTGAATGGTTTGCGGTAGCTTGTTTGCTGACCATTCTGTCCAGTTCGCCACTAGGATAATTACGTCTGAGTCTGCAATTTGTGGTAATGCTTTTTTTACGCTATCTGATTTTTCACAGAAAACCGCATCTTTGGTAGCTACATATTCTGAAAGTTTACTACCTAAGTAGACTTGGCAGCGTGTTGGAATATTACGTGTGCTTATTTGATAATTTTTTAAGTAATTGTTTTCTACTACGCTATTGAAAAAATCTTGTGCGTGGCTGTCGCCAATAATTAATGCTTTTTTTGAAGCAATTGGATTCACCGGACTTTTAGTTGCATCCAGAAACCTGAGTCTTACATATTTTCCGCTGGTTTTAATGTCAGCGGCTTTTGCTAATTGATCTCTAAGTTGATTCGCTGATGCAGTGGAGCTAAAAGCAGCAAGTAAAACTAAAGTAGCAACTGTTAATAAAGATGATTTGTTTTTATAATTCATTCAATTTTCCTGTTTTAATCTAGGTTTAACTATGTCCAATGACATCATTGCCGGTGATGAATAAAACCCCAATGGCAAAGATAATAAAGCTGCCAACTAGGCTGGCAATGAAGATTTGTTTGCGTTTAAATTTTTGTTTATTTCTAAAAGGCTTTTCCACAAAGCGCCAACTTAAATAGGCTAATAAAAAAGTTACGATACTTAGTAGACCTAATAACCAGTGACTTGGTTCCTCCATGCTCATCATTCGTGTAAATACAAATAAGGGTTGGTGCCAAAGATAAGCGCTGTATGAAATCAGCCCGATTGCAACAAATAGTCGCAGTGAAAGTATTTGATAGGCTAGGGTGTTCGGCGTGGTGAATATAATAATAAGTGCTGTGCCAACGGTAGGAGCAAGTGCATAAAGACTAGGGAAAGGAATGCTTTTATTAAGTAGAAATATACTGCCTATAATTAAGATCAAGCCCGTCATACTAGCGAATTGGTAGAAAAAATATTGCTGTTGTTTATCTGTTGAGGGTGCCTTGTAAAAAAGGTAGAAAGCAGACAGTGAACCAATCATCAACTCCCATGCGCGTGTAGCAATAAGATAGAAATTAGCCTCTGGGAAATGTCGCCACCCCCATTCCGTTAGCCCTAAACTGACTAAGCCGATAATACTCAGAATAACAATTAAGCAACGCTTACCCAGTGACCAGAAGAGAATCATTAACAGTGGGAAGAAAACATAAAACTGCTCTTCAACTGCAAGACTCCAAGTGTGCAACAGTGGGATTAATTCTGCACCTGCTGCAAAATAATCACTCTCTAACCAGAACAAAATATTAGAAGAAAACAAGGTCACCGCTATTAAGCTTTTGCCAAAGTCTTTAAGTTCAAATGGGAGTAGCCAATACCAAGCAAATGGCAGGCAGACAAAGATGACAAAAAACAAAGCGGGTAGTATTCGACGAGCGCGTCTTTCATAAAAGTTTGCAATGGTGAAAGTGCCCACTTCCAACTCTTTAATTATTATGGTTGTAATCAAATATCCACTAATTACAAAGAAAATATCAACGCCAACATAGCCACCGCTAAGCCACTCAAAACCAGCGTGGTATAAGATAACGGGGATAACGGCAAAGGCACGCAAGCCATCAATTTCTTTTCTGTAATTCATGAGATAATCAGAATGAAATCTTTGCGATAAGTTCCCCTAATGATTTAAGTTTCATGGTGATAGCAAGGATATATACAGTTTTTTTGGAGGTACTTTATATTTGATAAGTCTATCTTAAGCCTACAAGAATAGTGTTTCTTAGTATTTTCTGGAGTGTTTTTGTGAGTGCTCATTTGTAATTGAGAAATTTACTTTTATTGATTACATAGAGGTAATCTTCAAATAAATTGGGGTGCCATATCAAAAATATAGTAATATTGGTAATCTAGTTGTCGCTATATCACTCACCTGATTCATTCTCAAAAAGGTCTGTTTCTGGATGCTAACTAATTAGAGCTTTCTACATTATAAAAGAGGATTTTATGAAAAAATATTTAATCATTCTAGCTTTATTTGCGTTTGTTTTAAATGTGTTTGCTGATACTAATACTCATTTTCATGGTGGAAAATCTCACAGCCATGCATTACCTTCTCAAGGTATCAAGCATAGGCACGGATCAGGACAGACAGGAGATATTAAAGACGCTAATAATAAACAAAATGAATTGGGTGAGTTTGATATCAGTAAGGTACCTGCTGGAAAATATACAATACAATTGCTTGCCTCTTCCAGTAAAGAAAGGGCAATGAAGCTTGCAGCTAAGATGTCAAAAGAAGCTTATATTGCTTATATAACTGAATCAAAAAGGCAGGGTAAGAAACTATATCGTGTTCGAGTAGGCTCATATAAAAGTAGACAGCAAGCAGTAACTGCACAAATGCGTATGAAGGAAAAATACGATAACTTTTTTATTCAAAATAGTCTTGTCTTGTCATTCGTGGTCAAGTCTTCTAAACAGAAGTTAAAGCTTTGATACTTTGGCAGTTAAAATAGGGTATAAAGGGAAGCAATGAAAATACCTAAAAGAATCCAGCCTCTTGTTGAAGATGGTTTAGTTGATGAAGTGCTTAGTCGACTAATGAGTGGTAAGGAAGCCGATGTTTATGTGGTGCGTTGTGGCGCTGAAATACGTTGTGCCAAAGTTTATAAAGAAGCATCCAAGCGAAATTTCAAAAAAGCAGTGCAATACACCGAAGGTCGAAAAGTACGCAATAGTCGTCGCGCCCGCGCCATAGAAAAAGGCTCAAAGTTTGGGCGTAAAGAACAAGAAAAAACCTGGCAAAATGCTGAAGTAGACGCACTCTATCTTCTTGCGGATGCAGATATTCGAGTGCCAGAACCCTATGGTTGTTTTGATGGCGTGTTGTTGATGGAGTTAATCACCGATGCCGAAGGACATGTTGCTCCACGTTTAGGCGATGTTAGCATGACTGAGGAACAAGCGATTGTGAACTTCGCCATTATTATGCAAGATGTGGTTCGAATGCTCTGCGTTGGCGTGGTGCATGGTGACTTATCTGAATTTAATGTTCTGCTGGATGAATATGGACCAGTCATTATCGATCTACCTCAGGCGGTCAATGCAGCTGCTAATAACAATGCACAGATGATGTTAGCGCGTGATGTTGACAACATGACTCGATACTTTGGTCAATTTGATCCTGATATTCTCGACACCCACTTTGCTAAAGAAATCTGGAAGTTATACGAAGATGGAGAATTAAAACCGAATACGATACTTACCGGAGAATTTGAAGAAGATACTGAAGCGGCTGATGTTGATGGCGTTATGGAAGAAATTAAAGCTGCTTTTGATGAAGAGCAAGAAAGACAAGAAAGGCTGAGGGAAAACGAGACTTAAAATTATCGAGTTTCCGTTTTAGAAGCAAAACGGAAAGCCCTATTAGCCATCCTGTTTATAAAAGCTAGAGCGATAAAACTTTCTCAACAAAGTCTACATCCTTATCACCACGACCAGATAGATTAATTAAAATGGTTTTATCCGTACTCATATTACCAGCAATCTTCATTACATAAGCGACTGCGTGAGCACTTTCCAGTGCAGGAATTATTCCTTCGACTCGTGATAATTCCATAAATGCATTCAAACATTCTTTGTCATCAACGGCTTTATAATCTACCCGTCCGATATCTTTGAGGAGGCAATGTTGAGGTCCGACACCAGGATAATCTAAACCAGATGCGATGGAATAAACAGGCAATGGTTCGCCAGCATCATCTTGTAATGTGTAACATTTGAAGCCATGGATTGCGCCTTTAGTGCCAAGTGTTAAGGTCGCGGCATTGTCAGGTGTATCAAGTCCTTTTCCAGCAGGTTCAACACCAATCATTTCCACTGATTCATCTTCAAGAAACTCAGTAAAAAGACCAATTGCATTACAGCCACCACCTACGCAAGCGACTAGCATATCGGGTAGTTTGTTGTGTGTGTCAAGGAATTGAGCGCGTGCTTCCTTGCCAACAATACTTTGAAAATCACGAACAATTTTCGGGAATGGGTGAGGGCCAACCACTGAGCCAATCGCGTAGAAAAAGTTAACAGGGTCTTTTAAATATTCTTCAAAAGCACTATCAACAGCATCTTTTAAAGTTTTAGTGCCGCGTGTGACAGGGACAAGAGTACAACCAAGTATTTTCATTTTAACAACATTTGGGTGTTCTTTTTCTATGTCAACTTCCCCCATATGAATTTCACATTCAATACCAACCAGCGCACAGGCAGTTGCTAGTGCTACTCCATGCTGCCCCGCTCCTGTTTCTGCCAATACTTTGGTTTTCCCCATATGTTTTGCTAGTAAAGCTTCACCGATACAGTGATTGATTTTGTGCGCGCCAGTATGGTTTAAGTCTTCTCGTTTTAAATAAATTTGAGCGCCACCGAGTTTATTACTTAAGTTCTTAGCGTGGTAGATAGGGCTGGGGCGACCAACAAAGTTAGCGTATAAATCCGCCAATTCATCTTTAAAGGCTGCTGAATTTTTGATCTCATCGTAGGCATCATTGATCTGATTCATGATTTCTATCAGTGGTGGCGGAATAATTTGTCCACCATATTCACCAAAATTTCCATCCTTGTCGGGCATCTCTGGCATATTGCTCACGTTGTATCTCCTTTGTTGGTAATAGCTGTATTGTTATAACTATAGTAAAAATAAATAATACTGCTTGTTTGTATTTAACTATCGCTATCTCATATGGCACCCCCCCCTTTTTTATATGTTTAGCTGTTTTGATTGCAATGCTATACTCGCGCGATGCTATTAAACGGAAGTCATTCTTTCATGAGAATTTTAGTTTTATTCAGTATGCTGTTAATGCTGACATCCTGTTCAACATTTCGTGAATCTAAAGTAATATCTGATAAGACATTTCAGTATTCATATAAATCACCTGCACGTTCTTTGGCGAATTCAGGTTTGTCAAAGCAACTGTCTTCGGGTAAAAGTGGTAGCTCTATGAGAGTGAAACTTGAAGGTAATCAAATTTCAGCAGCAAAGCTTGGTCGCAAGTATTTTTCAGCTAGTGGTCATGAATGTCGCACCTATATCACACAATCTAGTGACCAGTATTCTGCCTGTAAAATAGGTGGGCGCTGGTATAAAACCAGTCCAATTATTATCTATAAATAAAATATGAAATTACTCGGCTCAGCAATGTTCTGGTTGTTTTTTGTGATCCCTATGGGTCTGGGAACAGCTTATTATGTAACTTACGCAAGTGATCAATTTGAATCTATTGCACATTTTACGATTGAGAAAAATGGCAAACTTCAATCCGATCCTCTTGGTGCATTAACGGGGTTACCTGGCAGTGTTTCTTCAACACGTGATGCATTGATAATCAAAGATTTCATTGAGTCACGAGAAGTGATTGAGCGCACCCGTAATGATTTTGACATTAAGAAACTTTACGCACGCACGGATAAAGACTGGCTATCTCGTCTTGAAGAAGATGCAAGTATCGAAGATATTGTTGAGTACTGGCAAGATAAAGTCAGTGTACAATTTGATAGTACATCAGGAATTGTCGAGCTTAAAGTAAGGGCCTATGAGCCTGAAACAGCAGTAACAGTCATCGAAGCTATTTTAAAAGAAAGTGAAGCGCTGGTGAACAACCTCTCTGAAAAGTCACGCCAAGATAGCTTAAATTTTGCACGACGCGAGCTGAAGCATGCAGAAACAAATCTGAAAAATGCTCGAACTAAAGTTAGGGTTTTTCGTGATACTGAGCAGTCATTAAGTCCTGAAAAAAATATAGAAACCAAACTTAATTTAGTAGCAAACTTAGAAGCAACATTAGCAAAAGCAGAGGCAGAGTTAAGAAGCTTAAGAGTTGCATTACACGATAGTTCACCTAAGGTTAAAGCGGCAAAAAATACGGTATTTTCACTGCGCAGACAAGTGCAAAAAGAGCGGGCAAAAAATACCTTAAATACCAGTAAAGCTGATGCTAAAACAATGGGTTCGATCATCTCTAAACATGAAGAATTAATAACGGAGCAAGGTTTTGCAGAAAAATCTTATCAATCTGCATTACTGAATATAGAGCAGTCCAGAATGGATGCTACTCAGCAGCATCGTTACTTAACGGTGATTGTTCAGCCAAAGTTACCTGAAGAAGCCGTATCACCCGACCAACCCAATGATTTTATCGTTCTTTTCATTGTGTGTTTAATGTTATGGGGAGTGATGAGTTTGATTGTTGCATCAATTAGAGATCATGCTGGATGGGTCTGATCTAAGAACTGTACTGTTCCTAAGGATAAATAGAATATGAAATTTTTTAGTTTAAAAACATCCATCATAAGCATATTTTTGGTGGTGATGGTTCAACTATCTTGGGCTGAAGATGAGTCCAAGAAAGTGATTAATGATTCACCTGATTCCAAAACAAGCACTTCAGCACCTTTTGGATCAAAGTTATTTACAGGTAACTTTCAATCAAATCGTAATGATGGGCTCGATCCTAATTACCGTTTGATTGCTGGCGATAAAGTTGCTTTGCATATGTGGGGACAAGTCACTATTGACGAGATTCTTACCGTGGATGCGAAGGGTAATATTTTTATTCCTGAGGTTGGTCAGGTTAAAGTAATGGGTGCCCGCTCAACTGAAATTCAAAAAATAGTTAAAGCGAAAGTGGCAACTGTTTTTAAAGAAGGTGAAGGAGTTTATGTTAACTTAGTAACAACCACACCCATTAGCGTTTATGTCACCGGGTCCATTCTTAAACCGGGGCAATATACAGGTATCGCATCACATAGTGTTTTGTCTTATTTGTTTAAAGCGGGTGGTATTGACCCTAAGCGAGGCAGCTATCGTGACGTTAGAGTGTTGCGCCAAGGTCGAGTAATTGCGCGTTATGATCTTTATCCTTTTTTGAGAAAAGGGCAAATCAAACATATTAAATTTCGTGATGGAGATACCATCGTTGTCGGCGAATTAGCTTCAACAATAAATGTTGTGGGTGATAGTTTGAACCCTTTTCGTTTTGAATTTCAAGGGCGAAGTATGCTGGGTAAGCAGCTGATACAATTTGCCAGACCAGATGCAAAAGTAACCCATATTGCTATTGCTGGTACACGAAATAGGAAGCCTTGGTCTGTATACTTACCCTATAAACAATTTCTTAATACTCGTTTATTAAATGGTGATACGGTAAAATTTACCAGTGATGCACTTACTGATGTAATGGGCATAAAAGTTGAAGGCAGTCATTTAGGAAAATCTTTTTACTCCGTCAAAAAAGGCACACGCTTGACAGAAATTCTTGATTACATTGAAGTTGATCAGGACAGTGCAGATATAAAAAATATTTACTTAAAGCGCCTCAGTATTGTTAAGCAACAAAAGAAAAATTTAGATGAAAGTATTAGTAGATTAAGAAAAAGTGTATTGATTGCCACTTCATCCTCATCAGGTGAAGCCTCTATTCGTACCCAAGAAGCTAATCTTGTTTTAAAGTTTATTGATATTGCCCAAAAAACAGTTCCAGAAGGTAGAGTCGTTGTCAGTGAAAATGGTAAGACAGCGAATATTAGAATGGAAGATGGCGATATTATTGTCATTCCACAAAAGAGCGATATTGTTACGGTCAGTGGCGAAGTGCTGATTCCAAAATCTGTTGTCTATGCGCGCAATGCGAGTATCGAAGATTATATTCATCGTTCAGGTGGTTTTACCGAGAGAGCGGATAAAAGCCGTATCGTTGTAATGCATCCTAACGGCAGCCTGAGAATTGGCTCACGCCAAGCGATTTTACCTGGTGATCAACTTATCGTTTTCCCACGAATTGACGAAAAGCGTATGCAAAATGCGAGAGATATTTTGCAGGTTTTGAGCCAAATTGCAATTTCGGCGAGTGTATTAGGATTCTAGTAAAGAACTATTATGGAACTCATAGATGCATTGCGGGTACAGGGTAGGGTTATATCTGCATTGATATTGCGCGAAACTCGCTCGCGTTATGGTAACAGTAAGTTGGGTTTTTTCTGGGCACTATTTGAGCCATTTGCGCATATTGTTGTATTTGTTGCGATATTTTCATCACTAGGTAGAGCCGTACCTATCGGTGATAATATGGGTTTATTTATGCTTACGGGAATCGTACCTTATTTACTCTATAGCAATATCGTCGCTGGTGTTATGGGAGGTTTAGCAGCTAATAAACCACTGCTTGGTTACCCGCAAGTAATGCCCCTAGATATTGTCATTTCTCGTGTCATATTAGAAGCGAGCACGTTGTTGTTAGTTATGTTGTTTTTTGTGGGAATAGCACTCTATTTTGATGTCAGTGTAAAGATTGATAGTTTTCTGCATATTATAGGGGCTTCTGTTCTTATTATTTTATTAGGTACAGGTGTTGGTTTAATCAACGCTGCCATTATTCCTCATTA
>CAZWEA010000069.1:13122-17056 GCA_964632635.1 uncultured Cocleimonas sp.
AAATATAGTTCTTGATAATGTTAGCTTTAAGTTTCCAGAAAAGAAAAATATTGGTGTGCTTGGTGCGAATGGTGCAGGAAAGTCGACTCTATTAAGATTAGTCGCTGGCAGTGAATACCCAGATAAAGGAAGGATAATCCGTACAGGGAAATACTCCTGGCCACTGGGGTTCTCAGGTTCATTTCACGGTACCTTAACAGGGATTGAAAACCTTCGGTTTGCCTGTCGAATTTATGATGCTGATATCAAATATGTCACTGAATTCGTAAAAGACTTCTCTGAGTTAGGAAATTATATCTACGAGCCAATAAATACCTATTCCTCAGGAATGAAATCAAGACTCGCATTTGCACTGAGTATGGCAATTGATTTTGAAGTTTATTTAGTAGATGAAATCATGGGGGTAGGTGACCATAGTTTTCAGGAGAAGTGTAGAAATGCTTTTGCAGCAAAGCGTGAAGAATCTAGCTTGATATTAGTAACGCATAGCATGGAAACGATTCGCGATTATAGCGATGTCGTGCTTTTGCTAACAGGCAATGGCTTAGAAATTCACGACGATGTAGAGCATGCTATTGAGCTTTATAATCAGTTGGGTTCTTAGTTCACAAACCCATAACTCGTATTGAGAGTGATTCTTCCAGTGCCAGATGCGTTTAGACCTAATAAGCAGAAATTAGATGGCACCCCTACCCTTTTTACATAATTGGGGTTGATGTTAAACAGTAGCAACTGTTGTGTGCTGGGTAATATCATTAATGAACTACTTTCAAGCCAAGAGCTTCCTTTAAATTTAAGATGCTTTCATCACTTATCTCGTTGCCATATATCAGTGAAAGGTTTTCAAGGTTTATCAGTGATAACAATGGGGTGATGTCTGAAATATTGTTGAGAGTTAAGTAAAGCTCTTTTAAGTGATTAAAATTGGAAAGGGGCGATAAGTCTGAAATTTCATTTCTTTCTAAATTTAAACTCTCTAAGTTTTCACAGCTAGGGTCAAGAAAAATATTTTGGATTATATTGTCACTTAAGTTTAGTTTCTTTAGCTTCGTACCACATACTAATTGAGAGTAATCAGTCAGGGAGTTAGTTAAGTAACTTAATTGTAGTTCTTCAAGTTGGCTATTTGAAAACTGTGAAATATCTTCAATAAACCCACTTAGTTTTAAAACTTTCAACTTATTCAAGGATAATATACTGGGTATGGATATTATCTTTATAGGGTTATCGAGTAAATCTAGTTTAACTAAATTGTTAATTTTGGAAAGTATATCTGGGCTAGGGTTTTTTAAGTTGTTCTGAGAAAGTACAAGACTTTCTAGGTTGAATAAATTAAACGACGAAATGTCTTCTATATTGTTATTTGTAAGAATTAACTTTGTAAGACTGTTGCAACTGGGATCAAATGCAACAACTGGCATGTTGTCATTAGAAATATTTAGTATTCTTAAATCTTTCCCGCACTGGAATGTTGTAATGTTTGGCAAAGTTCCGTTATCGTGATAGCCACTATTTACACCATGTATTTTTACAGAAAATAATTTATGAAAGTTAACGAATACACTAAAATCTGTTACCGCTAGATTATTGATGGTGAGCATTGTTAAGTTTGGTAACGTACTTAAAGCTTCAAAATTCTTGACTGGGAAAAAGTTCTCAGTATTTTCCCGAGCTAATCCAGAGAAAAAACCTCCAATTTCGCCCCGCCATACACTAAGAGTCAATTTTTTTAAACTTGTTAAATCTTGAATAAAATCTACATCTATATAGCCTGGATTGCCAAATTCTACTCTTAATTCTATTAAGTTCTCCAGATTAGACAAGTTCTTTATCTGATCGTGAGAGTAGAAACTCATTTCCAGAAACTTTAATGTTTTTATATTGCTAACCAGAGGAAGAATATCACTTTGATCGATGGTCAAACTTTCAAGCTTGAGTTGTTCCCAAGTATCAGGACTAGTGTCATTTGCATAGCTGTTTAATGTTAAAGATTTTAAATTACTCAAATGGATTAGCTTGTCCAAGCTAGCAATACTCATGCTGCTGTTTTTCCTTCCTAAAGTTAGGCTTTCTAAGTTTTCAAACAAGCCAATATCAGGAAGTGTAATATCAGGTTCATTGAATTCGTCGGCACATACTATACGGGTTATATCAGCTACTAAAATTGTTTTTTCAATTTCTGAAAAGGAAGGTTCATAAGCAAAACCACTTGATTCTATATAAGTCTCAGGGGTGTCAGAGTAATAAAAGTTACATGCATTAAATGTCCACATTTCAGTGTCAATTACTCGCTTTTCAGGAAAAGGGGTAAAAATCACTTCTGTATTAGGTAAAATAGTTCTTAAAATCTTTATATCTTCAGGGCTTATATTGTTAAAGCTTAAGTCAATTTTTATTAAGTTGGTATAATCAAATAGCCATGTTATGTCAGAGATGTTGTTATATGAGATATTAAGTCTTTTTAGGCTTTCTTGGTTTAAAAGAGAGAATCCTAGAGTTGATGAGATATTACTTGAAATAATTTCCAGATTTTCAAGGTTCTTACAGTTTCTGAAATCAAAATGATGCCTTAATCCCCTCACATTTCTGATAGAAAGATCCGTTAAGGATTTACCACAAGCAATGAAAATGAACTCATCAGTAAAAGAGGGAGTGAGGGAGCTTTGCACATCTGTATAATTAAATCGTTTTAATAAATCAAAACTTTTGATGAAATCAAAGTTTCTAATTGAAACTTGATCCATTACTAGTGTTTCTAATTTAGGCAGGTTTGTTAACTCACCTTGCAATGTCATAGAGCCAACATCGGTATGTCCGTTGCCACCAGTTAATTCTAGTTCTTTAAGGTTAGCTAAACTACTGATATTCGCAGCATCAAGTGTATCAAAAGAAACCTTTAGAATTGTTAAATTTGATAAACCTGAAAGATCAACATTGACATCTGTGGCTAATTCCAGTTTTTGTAAATAAGCAATGTTGCTTATTGGGGGGATTTTAGTAGAGCTAACATCAGAATCATTAAGTGATAATGAGATCAGGTTTAACTGCTTCCACATTTCGGGGCTGGCATCATAACGTCCACCAATAGCCAAGGAATTAAGTTTCTTTAATTTAGGTAAAACATCAATGCTGTTTAAATAAGAGCCGCCACCACCTAAAGAAAGTACTTCAATATTTTTGAAGAAATCTAAGTTGTCTAAAACAAGGTCATTATCTGAGGCTGAACCGCTACAATGTGCAGAGATAACTTCATCTACATATATTATGTTCGGAGAGTTGATGAAATCTAGATTGTCGTAGAGGTCACAATAAGAATCTAGATGATCTGGGGCATCTTCTACTTTCAGTCTAACTTCATCTTGTGTAGGCTGCACAAGCGTATTAGAACTATTCCCACCGCCGCAAGCTGATAGAAAAAAAATAAAAACAATTACGATATATTTCTTCATGGCGGCTCCATCAATATTGTTTATGTGTAATGATAAGACTATATCACAAGTCCATTTACATATTACCATTAAGAGGTTCTTATATGAGCTTCCATATGGCACCCCCACCTTTTTTACACAATTTGCACTCAGTTTAGATGTTAAGGCAACCACTGTTGCGGCAGACCTTTAGTTTGTAAGAGTGCGGCAATATCCATACTTAAAGCGATGGATACGTGGACTAAAACACCACCCCAAATTGAGCGTGATTGAAACGCCAAAATGCCTAAGAATAGCCCAAAAAATATTGCACCACTGGCTTCTAACCATGGCTTTGAAAGGTGGATCATCATATAAGGGACGATCATAACGAAGATTGCATTTACACCGAAGGCAGGGCGACAGGCTTGTATAATAAAACCACGAAAGAAGAATTCGACGCAGACAAATTGAATTAAGTAGAGAATTTCCCAAGTGATTAAATCAACCCAACTACGATGTGCAAA
>CAZWEA010000070.1:0-16694 GCA_964632635.1 uncultured Cocleimonas sp.
GGTTTGAAATTTTAGTTATTATTAATCAACAGCTTAAGCTTAATACATACATTTTGGCACGGTACCTGCTAACTATTCTTTTATTATAAAGTTAACATAAGTTAGGTATGTCAAATGACGTTTTTGGTTACAGGAATAATAGCAGCAGTGGTAATACTTGTACTGCTTGTTTGGTTGGTGGTCTCACGCAAATAGATTCACCCACGATTTAAATAACGCCATTAAAGAGCTTTAGGCATACTCTCACTTAATCTACCATCAACAAGATTATAAATTTTATCCATTTTATTCGCCAGTTGCATATCATGTGTGACTATGACAAATGCCGTTTGCATTTGTTGATTTAGTGTTTGCATTAAATCAAATATTTGTAGTGCCGTTTTATGATCAAGATTACCCGTTGGCTCATCGGCTAAAACGGCATTCGGGTTAGTCACCAAAGCGCGTGCAATTGCGGCACGTTGGCGCTCTCCCCCTGAAAGCTGCCCTGGCTTATGCTTTAAGCGTGATGACAAACCTACCTTACCCAGTATTTCCTCTGCTTGCTGACTAGCATCTGAAACAGCAAGACCACGAATTAGTAGCGGCATTGCAACATTTTCTAAAGCAGTGAATTCTTGTAATAAATGATGAAACTGATAAATGAACCCAAGCGATTGATTACGTAAATCACCACGTTGTTTATCATTTAATTCAGCGATATCCTTCCCCATTATTTGCACATGCCCTTCACTGGGTAAATCTAAACCACCCATAATATGCAATAAGGTACTTTTACCACTACCTGAGCTACCGACAATAGCTATTTTCTCGCCTGCATGAATATCTAAGGTAATTCCTTTAAGGACCTCAACATCTAGTTTGCCCTCTTTAAAGCGCTTACTTAGATTTTGGCAGGAAATGATTTTTTTTGAATTCATAGTATTGTTCATCATTATTATTCGTATCTTAACGCTTCAGCAGGATGGATTTTAGATGCTTTCCAAGCTGGGTAAACCGTTGCCAGCACTGCTAATATAAAGGTACTTAAGGCGATTAAAAACACATCGAGCCATTCGATTTTTGCATCAATATGGGTAATCCCGTGAATCTCAGCATTTAAAAAAGTCTTGCCTAATAGTCCTTCAACCCACTGCACAATTTCTGTAATATTAGTTGCTATTAACACCCCAAGTAACACCCCAATCGCAATACCAATAAGTGTCAACAGACCACCTTGCACAATAAAAATCTGCATGACTTTAGCTGGAGACATGCCTAAGGTTTTCAAAATAGCAATATCAGACTCCTTATCCGTAACAACCATTACAAGTGTGGAGATAAGATTGAATGCAGCAACTACAATAATCAGCAATAGAATCATAAAAAGCATCGTTTTTTGCAGCTGTAAAACTTTGAAGAAAGTAGAATATTGGGTTGTCCAGTTTGTGATTAAAAAATCACCATCTGAAGCAATAGCAATACTTTTGCTGACTTCTTTTGCTTTAAATAAGTCATCAAGCTGAACCCTAATTCCTGTCACATCTTTACCCAGTTCAAATAACTCTGCCGCATCATCCATATGAATATAAGCAAAGTTACTATCATAGGTTTGCATATCGACTTTAAACGTTGCAGCAACTTCAAACTCTTTCAGAATAGGAATTAAATCATCTGGGTTTTGAGTACTTTGAGAACCATCTTCACTAATAATATAAGATTGCTTGCGAGGACTTAGCAAGGTTACCGAATCACCCACCACGACATCCAGATACTTAGCTAACTTCTCACCTAAGATAACTTTATACTCACCTGCTTTTAAAACACTCAAACCAGATGGTTTAGAAATATAGCGATTAATCGTACCTATTTTCTTCTCAGACTCAGGTAAAACACCTTCTATTAAGGCAGCATGTACTTTATCTGCCTGCTTTAACATGACTTGCTTCTCAACAAATGGTGCTGCTGCTGTCACATACTGCTGTTTTAATATCTGCTCTTGTTTTTGCTGCCAATTAGGTAGCTGCCAATCTGAGTCTGTCACCGTCACATGTGACAACATACCAAGGTGCCTATCTTGCACACCTTGAATATAACCATTCATAATAGATAACACCGTAATTAAAACAGTAATACCCAACGCAATACCAATTACAGATGCTAATGAAATGAAGGATATGAAATGATTATCTCGCTTCGCTTTGGTATAGCGTAAGCCAATAAAAGTTGATAATGGTTTAAACATTATTCATACCTTACTCATACCTCAATGACTCAGCAGGTTGGACTTTAGCCGCTTGGCTAGCAGGATATAAAGTTGCTAACATTGCGAGAACAAAAGCGGCGATTGAAATACTAATAACTTGAGCATTATCAACAACAGAGGGAAATCTTGAACTTGCATAAATCAAACCTTGAGGTAATAGTTCAACACCAAAGAGCTGTTCTATAGTAGCCACTATTGACCCCAAATTACTGGCAATAAGTACACCGAAAAGTGCGCCAAGCAATGCGCCAACAAAACCAATAATGGTACCCTGCACCATAAAAATTCTTTTAACTTGGCTGGATGACATTCCCTGTGTACGTAATATGGCAATATCAGCCTGCTTATCATTCACTACCATTACTAATGATGAAATCAAGTTAAATACCGCAACAAGCACAATCAAAAATAAAATGAAAAACATTACTACTTTTTCCGTTTTTTGCACCTCAAACAGGCTCTTATTTTCCTGCCCCCAATCACTCACCATAAAGCCACTACCTAATTTAGATTGCAACTGATTAGCTAATTGAGGAGCATCAAATAAATCATCTAGTTTTAAACGAATACCCGTTACTTTATCACGTGTCTTAAATAATTTAGAGGCATCACGCATATGGATAAATGCTGTAGAAGAATCGTATTCTGGTAAATTGATTTTATAAACTGAGCTCACGGTAAAGCGCTTACTTCGCGGAATCATACCCGCTGGTGTCACTCGGATATGTGGTGTCACCACCGTGACTTTATCACCTGGAAACACCCCCAATAATTGAGCTAATTCAACGCCTAGAGCAATATTATAAGAGCGTGGTTGAAGCGAGTTGAAATCACCTTCAACCATACGTTCACCCACATCACCCACCTTATGTTGCTCTTCAGGAAGAATGCCTTGTACAACAACACCCCGTAGTACGCCATTTGCGCTAATCATTACCTGATTTTCAATATAGGGAGCAGAGCCTTGTATTTTGGGATCATTCAATAAATCTTGTTGCTGTTTCCGCCAATCAGAAAGTAAGCCGTCTGTCTCTGATACCGTGACATGAGAAACCATACTCAGTATTCTATCTCGGAACTCCTTCTCAAACCCATTCATAACAGAAAGGACGATAATGAGTACAAGAACTCCAAATAGAATCCCCAGCATCGATGCTAGGGAAATAAAAGAAATAAAATTATTCTTGTGCTTAGAGCGCGTATAGCGCAAACCGACAAAGAGTTCTAAAGGTTTAAACATGGTTGCGGATTATAGCCTGACCATGACAATAACAAAATGATAAAAAAGAGAAAATAAAAATGAATATCAAACCCCTAATTTTAAGTGCCGCAGTTGCATTCACAGCACAAATGGCTCCAATGACTGCACAAGCAGATATACTCTCCATTGGCTCTAATGCACAAGTTCTAAAGAAATCAAATTTACCAAAGCATGGCGATAGCATGCGCTCTGTGAGCAGTAAATTTGGTGCAGCACAAAAAGTAAATAAATCTAAAGGAAAAGCAACCAAGCGTAATCCACGTATTACTCGTTGGGATTATCATGGATTTTCAGTTTATTTTGAAAATGCACATGTAATTCATAGCGTCGTACGCCGCTAAAAAATATTAAAGATTGTTTTTTCTTTGCCTCTGTTGGTTTTAAATCAGCAGGGGCTTTTTTGCTTGGATATAGTGTTCACCCTAATCTCCAGGTCTCAATTGTGTAAAAAAGGCGGGGGTGCCATTACATATATGAACTAGACTTAAGTCTATGACACTTCTTAGCATTGAAAACCTCAAGATCGAATTCCCCACACGTCACGGAACTGAAATAGCTGTAAACAATGTGAGTTTAACAATAGAAGCGGGGGAAATTCTTGGTTTAGTAGGTGAATCAGGCGCAGGTAAATCAACTATTGGCAATGGTATTGTACAATTACTTAGTCCACCGGGTCGTGTAACAGAGGGGGAAGTCACATTAAATGGTGAGACCATTTCCAATCTGCAGGGTGAAGCTATTCGTAGTATTCGTGGCTCTAGAATTGGATTTATTTTCCAAGACCCAATGACTTCACTAAATCCATTATTCACTATTGAAAATCAAATGGTTGAAACGATTGTCAATTGCTTAGGTGTCAGCACGAAAGAAGCCAAAAAACGTGCCATAGAATTACTTGAGAAAGTAGGAATTTCAGAACCTGAAATTAGAATCAAACAGTACCCTCATCAGTTCTCAGGTGGTATGCGCCAAAGAGTCGTGATTGCCATAGCACTTTCGGGTGAACCTGAATTAATTATTGCAGATGAACCAACGACTGCTTTAGATGTATCCGTTCAAGACCAGATTTTAAATCTAATCAAAAATCTATGTACAAATCTTAATGTAGGCTGCATGTTAGTCACACATGACATGGGAGTGATAGCAAATATCACAGACCGCGTGGCTGTTTTATATCGTGGCAAATTAGTTGAAATTGGAACAACCAAACAGGTTCTAACTGCGCCAAATCATGATTATACTAAAAGTCTAATCAGCGCTGTGCCGCTAGCTAATAAAAAAGTGAATCGATTCCCTCTGGTTGAATACATTGAAACCACTGAAAAAGGATTAAAACAGATTGATGTTACCACCCATTGGTTGGGTCAGGGTATCAAACATCAATCTAAGAATGATTTATTGATAATAAAAGACTTAAACTTAAGTTTTATTACACAGAATGCCTTTTTCAAAAAAAACCAACGCCATATTCAAGCAACTAAAAATGTGAATTTAGTCATCAAACAGGGTGAAACCTTTGGCTTGGTTGGTGAAAGTGGCTCAGGTAAGTCAACCATTGCGCGGATGGTGGCAGGTTTGCAACAGCCAGACTCAGGATCAATAGTTTTTGACGGTGTGGAACTCATCAATAACCCCAACAAATCTGCCGTAAAACAAGCTCATCTACAGTTACAAATGATATTTCAAAACCCCTATTCTTCTTTGAATTCACGAATGAAAATTAATGACATTATTGCAGAACCCATTCTATTCCATAAACTGGCGACTAAGGATGAAGTAGCAGGAATTGTTAGTGATTTACTTGACCATGTAGGATTGGGGAAAAAATCAGGCGTTAAATTTCCCCATGAGTTCTCAGGCGGTCAACGCCAACGCATATCGATTGCCCGAGCATTAGCCAGCCGTCCTCGCCTTTTAATTTGTGATGAGCCTACCTCTGCCCTCGATGTTTCTGTACAAGCTCAGATTTTAAACCTACTAAAAGACTTACAAGATGAATTGGGATTAACCATGCTCTTTATTAGCCACGACCTTCCTGTGATTCGTCAAATGTGTGATCGTGTGGCAATCATGCGTAAGGGTAAAATACTTGAAGTCGCAGAAACGGAGGAGTTTTACGAAAACCCACAGAATACTTATAGCAAAGAGTTACTAGAATTAATGCCACGCTTTGATCAAATTGTAAGTTAGCACTCAGTCGCACTCTCTTCTAGACTGGTTGCGGTCTAGGTATTTCTTCTTTTTTGTTAAGTTTCACAAAACCAATATCTTCCATAATTCCATAAACAGCTGGTAAGACAAGCATCACCAACATGGTAGACGTCACCATCCCAAACACTATGCTAGTGACCAGCGGCACTAACACCAGTGCTTGTGTGCTGGTTTCAAATAGTAAAGGAGCCATACCCGCTACCGTTGTTGTAGAAGTCAGAAAGATGGCACGGAAACGATCATAAACTGCCTCGGTCGCTGCATCGTGAAATTCCAAACCATCTTCAACATGATTTTTGATAAAAACCACTAACAGAATGGAATCATTAACAACTATACCCGCTAACGAAACGAATCCGATCATACTGGGTAGGGTGAAATCCAGACCCATAATAAAATGACCCCAGATAGCACCAATTAATGCCAATGGGATATTTAACATGACCATTGCAGGTTCACGATAATTTCTGAAGACCAAGCTCAGCAATAGAAATACGCCTAATGCCCCTAAGCCAAAACCAGTTAGAATAGAAAATTTGGTTTCATTGCCACTTTCAACCTCGCCTTTTAAACTAAAGCTAATTTCAGGATAACGGGATTGCAAATTAGCTAAAAACTTCTTTTCAGTATCAGCAATAATTTCAGCTGTATTGGCATTTTCAGCATCAACATCACCAAAAATAGTGACAGTACGCTGATGGTTGTAATGCGCAATCCGTGCAAACTCACGCTTCTCAGTAATGGTTGCCACACTGCTTAATGGGATGGATTCACCAGTTCGGGAAAAAACATAAAAATTATCAAAATCAGCAACAGCCTTTTTAGGGTCGCTATCTAGCTTAGCTATTACTTCATAAGCTTCCCGTCCACGGTAAATATCATTAATTTTAGTGCCTTGATAAGCCGCACGAAGTTGTGTCGCGATGTTGCGAGAATCTACACCTGCAGCAAGCGCACCGTGTTTTAGTTTCACTGAATACTGTGGTTTTCCAGGGCGTAAATCATCCAGTAAATTGGAAACACCATCATAACCACGCAACCAATTTTGTAGCTCCCAAGATGCCTTTGAAAGCTTATCAAGATTTTGCCCACTAAGACGAATCTCAATCGCACGTCCTGCCGGCCCCATTTTTGGCTCTCTAAATTGCACGGTAATAACATCGGGTAAGTCACCGCTATTTTTACGCCAAAGACTAGTAAATTCTGCCATTTTAGTATGGCGAATCTCGGTATTTAACAGATCGATACTCACCGTTGCCAGGTGGGTACCATTTTCAGGTACATCGCCATGTTTGCCATAGGTAAGTTGCACGTTTTTAACTAGCGACTCTGGCTCATTTTTATTCAGTTCTTCAATGGTTTTATCCAAGCCATTTAATATAGTACGCATGACTTTCTCAGTGTCAGCCAATGGTGTGCCTTGAGGTAATAACACTCTGGCATCAACCGTATTACCTTCCAAGTCGGGGAATGCCTTGAATTTAACTTTCCCTGTAGCAATCAGACCAACTGATAACACTAGCATTGCCAACGCAATGCCTACTGTTATATAACGGAACTGAATGGCTTTTGCGGCAATTCTGCTCATGCCCTTTCGTAAAAAATGAAAAGCTTCATCAAACAAAACACGAAGTCTAGGTGGTTTTTTATCTTGAGCATGTGCCAATGAATGCATTAAATGATGAGGTAATACCAAAAAGGCTTCAATTAAACTAATGGTTAATACCGAAAGTAACACAACGGGTAATACACCCAGAATTTGCCCCATATCACCCTTCATCATCAACAAGCTTCCGAATAAAAATGCTGAGGTCAAAAAGGATGCAAGTACGCCAGGAACCACTCTTTTGGTACCATCAATCGCTGCTTGTTCAGCTGTTTTACCCTTCTTATATTCATGTGCGATACTTTCAGAAAGCACAATCGCATCATCCATCAAAATACCAATCGCCATTAGTAATGCAATCATTGAAATCATATTAATGGTAATGCCAAACATCACCATCATCGCCAGACCGCCGAGGAAAGAAATAGGCAAACCTAGCACAATCCAAAAAGAATAACGCCAGCTAAAGAATAAAAACAAACTAAATCCCGCCAATAGTAGACCCTGCCAGCCATTTACTAGTAATAGTTGGAGGCGGTCATTTACCTGCGTGGCCTTATCCTGCGTAATGGTCAACTGGGTACTTTTAGGTAGAATTTTATTTTCCATCTCGACAAATTTCGTGATAGCTTCAAAAACAGCAATAGTGTCATCGGTCGTATTTTTACTAACTTCTAGAATGCCAGAGGGTTTACCATTTAACTCGACACGTTCTTCACGTTTTTCAAACTTGTCTTCTATACGAGCAATATCTCCCAGTTTTATTTCACCGCCCAGCGACGAGTTTATAATAATCAGATCAGCTAGCTCTTCTACTGTTTTTCGAGGATTATCAAAACGAATCTGGTAGGAAGTATTACTACTTTCCAGTGTACCGGCAGGTAATTCCAACGCTTGAGAAGAAATTAGATTGGCAATATCTTGCACACTTAACTGATATTTCAACATAGCATCAGGGCTGATTAATACCTGTAGCTGATGTTTTGAAAAACCAGAAACTGTAACAATAGGAATCTGCGGGGAAGCTAACATTTTACTACGGTAGGATTCGGTGAGCGCTTTTAGTTCAGATGTGGTCAGCTTATCAGACGTAATAACAACATTAGCAACGGCACTAATACGTCCCAGCTCTTTAATAATAGGGTCTTCTACTTCTACAGGAAAGTCAGATATACCATCCGTTGCGGCTTTAACGTCATCATAAAAAGCTTTAATTTCACCAGATTCTTGCATTTCCAACGTAAAGATTGCCATATTGTCACGTGCATCACACTTTTGCTCTTTTAAAAAGCTGATGCTATCAGTAGCTTCTTCTAGGCGATTACAGATTGCATCTTCCACATCTGCGGGGTTAGCACCTGGATAAGCCATTTGTACTTGCACTTTACTTGGCTTAATTAAGGGAAAAGATTCCTTGTTAAGATGCGTAAGTGAAGCAAGGCCGATAGCAATAATTGCCATCATTAAAATATTTCCCGCAGTAGGATGCCTTATAAAATAATTAATCATTATTTATCATCCATAAGATTTTTTTCCAGAGCACCCAATGCATTTTCAACTAATTGCTTTTGGTACTCAGTTGCCTCAATAACCTTAAGAGGCAAGCCTTCCATGACAGGAATGACATCAGTGATGATGATTTTTTTACCAATCAATGCAGCATCTTTTTTATCATCAAGCACCAGCATTTCACCTTCTTGAAATAGAATATGAACGGGTATGATTTCTAAAAGACTTTCACCTTCTTTTGTTGCTGCAACAGCAACATAAACGCGCCCTTGATGGACTGATTTACGCGGAACAACCAACGTAGGTTTGGCTGGTGACAGTAACTCAACAGAGGTATACATGCCTTTTAATAAGGGCGGGCGCTTCCCAGGTATAATATTCTCATACGGCTTATTCACCAAGATAACTAGCCCCAATGTATCACGGGTGGGGTCTACAGACTCACTCAGTCGAACCAGTTGACCTTGCCAGATTGCGATATCACTTGATTCTCCAACCAATCGCACGCGCGCTTCAAGATTCATATTTTTTAATACTGCTTGTACGCCTTCGGGACTTTTAAAATTAATGCCTTCACTTTTATTACTCAGGCCAGCAACCAGAGGGCGAAGTTGTTTAATAGGTAACTGTGCGTTTATTTCCACTGCCTGAACACCCAATGCTTCAAAAAGCAAGCCACCTGCTGATACAAATTCACCTTTATCAACTGAGACTGTCCCTATGCGGGCATCAAATGGAAGACGAATTTCTGTTCTTCCAAGCTTATCTTTGCTCTGGTCAACCTGTGATTTTGATTGTTTTATCTGCGCGCGGGTAGCTGCTTTTCGACTGGCATAACTGGCTATTTTACCTTCAATATCCTGAACCTGCTGACGAAGAGAAAGAACCTTTTGCTCCTCTTTATCCAAAGTCGAGCGTGCGATTAAACGTTGATTCCAAAGTGATTTAATCCGATTTAGTTCCTTGTATCCTACGTTGAGGTTTTTTTGTGAAATACTTAAAGCCCGTTTGGTGCTTTTTTCTTCCGTTTCTAATTGTTTTAATGTTGACTGGCTTCCTACTAATCCCGCTTTACTTTGACTCAATGTCAATTTATAGGTGGTTGGTTCTATACGTAAAACCACTGTGCCTTTTTTAAGGCTAGAACCTTTTTTAAGCTCTGGATGTAGATAGCTAACCTTGCCACTGACCTCTGATTTTGCTTTCAAAATCGTAGCGGGTTCGATATTACCAAATGCCATTGCTCTAGCTCGAAAAGGAATTTTCGCTGCTGTAATAACCTCTACTGCCTTTACAGGGAATTGTTGCTCAATATGCTCAACAGCTGGTTTGTTTTTAACCTTATTGATGACCAGTGCAATAGCACCACCAACAATGAGAAGTAACAATATAAAGCTAAATATTTTTTTCATAAGAACTCAGTTAAAGAGAAGTAGATATCTCTTTGTTTTAGAATTTCACTCTACTACGAATAAGTAATCAGAAAAGTAGGCCAATTTTTATCTATAGAATACAAGTATATTACAACAAGTTTAAATGAAACTTAAAGAATAAACATATGTAACCATTATTTTGTTTGCCTTGTTCTCCATTCCCACAATGTGACGGACAATGTTTTGTCAGTAAATTTAAAAGCTATGCCTGAATAAAACAGCATTGAGGGATGGACCAAACCAATAGAGACCTATATCTGTACTACACTAATAAAGATACTTATGAAAGGAGATATTCAGATGCAACTAAAAACACAGTTACTACTAGTAGCCAAACTAAGTACTCTAGTTTATGCGGCTGCACTTGCCTTCACCCCCGTTAGTGCAAAGACTTTAAAGCTTGCCTACGATGCCGACCCAGTAACACTCGATATTCATGAACAACTATCTGGTGGTATGTTACAACTATCGCATATGACACATGACCCACTTGTTAGGTGGACTCAAGAATTTAATTTTGAACCTCGTTTAGCAACCAAATGGGAAAGAGTTGATGCCAATACTGTCCGCTTTCATTTACGCGAAGGAGTTAAGTTTCATTCTGGAAATACACTGACTTCAGCCGATTTTAAATGGACTTTTGATCGTATAAAAACCAGCGGTGATTTCAAAGGTATATTTACTAATTTCAAAGAGTTAAAAGTAGTTGACGACAAAACCATTGAATTAATTACTGATGGTCCTTATCCCTTAGTAATGCACACGGCAACTTATATTTTCCCAATGGATAGTAAGTTCTATTCAGGCAAAGATGAAAATGGCAAGGATAAAGCAGCAATTGTAAAAGATGGAGCTTCTTTCGCCTCAACCCACACTTCAGGCACTGGCCCTTATACTGTGACATCGCGCGAACAAGGAGTGAAAGTCGTATTTGATCGATTTAAAGATTACTGGGACAAAGACTCCAAAGGTAATGCAGATCAAGTCATTATGACACCCATCAAAGATAACCAGACTCGTGTAGCTGCCTTACTCTCTGGCGATGTTGATTTTATAGCTCCTGTAGCCCCGAATGAATTTGGACAACTAGAGTCTAATGATAAGGTACAACTGGTTACCATGGCGGGCACCCGTATTATTACTTTGCAATTAAATCAAGAACGTCGCAAAGAATTTAAAGATGTGAAAGTCAGACAAGCGATAGTACATGCAATTAATAACGAAGGCATCGTGTTGAAAATAATGAAAGGTTTTGCAACCGCTGCGGGTCAAATGAATCCAAAAGGATATCTTGGCTATAACGACAGCTTAACCCCACGTTATGACGTAGATAAAGCTAAAAAACTAATGAGTGAATCAGGATTCCCTGATGGCTTTACAGTTACCATGATGGCACCCAATAACCGTTATGTGAATGATGAAAAAATCGCACAGGCAGTTGCAGCAATGCTTTCTAAAATCAATATCAAGGTTGATCTAAAAACTATGCCAAAAGCTCAATATTGGCCAGAGTATGATAAACGTGCCGCTGATATTCTTATGATTGGTTGGCATTCGGACACTGAAGATAGTGCCAACTTCTATGAGTTCTTAGCTATGACACCAAACAAAGACACCGGTATGGGTGCTTACAACTCAGGAAATTACAGCAGTCAGTTTGTTGATGAGACCACCATCAAAGCAAATAAAGAAACGGATAATACAAAACGTGGAAAGTTGCTCAAAGCAGTCGAAAAGCAAATGTATGATGATGCCGCTTTTGTACCTTTACATTGGCAAAATCTAGCTTGGGCATCGCGCAAAGGTGTACAAATTAAACCTATTGTTAATGCGATGAATTTCCCATACATAGGAGATTTGGTTATAGAATAAAAGTTTGTGCTGTAACAGATGGAAACATCCGTTGCAGCGCTAGCACATAATGCTTCAATTTCTATTTAAACGTCTGTTACAAGCCATCGTAGTTATGCTTATTATCAGCCTGCTTAGCTTTGCGATTAAAGATAATCTAGGTGACCCACTTAGAGAAATGACGGGGCAATCAGTCTCTGAAAAAGAGCGTGATGTAATGCGAGAAAAAATGGGCTTAAATGACCCCTTTCTAGTTCAATATGGTCGCTTTCTTAAAAATGCTGTACAAGGTGACCTCGGTACTTCCTATTTTCATAAGCTACCGACAATGACAGTGATATTAAAAAAACTACCTGCCACTCTAGAACTCACATTTGGCGCAACATTAATTATTATTTTTCTATCCATTCCGCTGGGTGTTTTTTCCGCAATTAATCCTAAACATTGGTTTAGTAAACTGGTTATGACGGTGAGCGTGATTGGTATTTCAATACCCGTATTTTTAACTGCACTTGCACTAATCTATATATTTTCTGTAAAGCTCGGCTGGATGCCCTCCTTTGGACGCGGTGAGATTGTGCATGTTTTTGGTTACTGGAAAACTAACTTCTTAAGCTGGGATGGTTTTTCACATATCATTATGCCTGCCATTGCTCTGTCTTCGATAATGCTGCCCCTGTTTATACGTCTGGTTCGGGCAGAAATGCTAGAGGTTTTAAGTTCCGAGTACGTTAAATTTGCGCGTGCTAAAGGCTTAAGCAATACCCGTGTTTATTTTAAACATGCCCTTAAAAATACCATGTTGCCTGTGATTACAGTCGGCGGGGTACAAATCGGCATTATGGTTGCCTACACTATTTTAACTGAATCTGTTTTCCAGTGGCCAGGTATGGGCTTTATGTTTCTAGAAGCAGTAAATCGTTCTGATATTCCACTAATCGTTGCCTATATTATGTTTGTTGGTTTCCTTTTCGTAGTGGTAAATACGCTGGTTGATCTACTCTACGGAGTGATTAATCCGACAGTAAACCTATTAGGCAAAAAACAATAATGGATGCTACCAGATCATTATTTCAACGCTTCGTAGACTCTGATTTTTTCTACCATTTTAAAAGAGACAAAATTGCTATTTTTAGTAGCATTATTTTCTTTATCTTTATTATTTTCGCATTTTTCTCACCACTGATTGCACCCTTTGACCCCTATGATTTAAAAATACTGGACATTATGGATTCCGAACTGCCACCCTTATGGCAACAGGGAGGAGACTCACGTTTTCTACTCGGTACAGATGACCAAGGACGTGATTTATGGAGCACCATTCTTTATGGCATGCGTGTCTCTTTATTAATTGGAATACTTGCTGTACTGCTACAGGGAGTCATTGGTATCACAGTTGGTTTGGTATCGGGTTATGTTGGCGGAAGAACTGACAGTATTTTAATGCGAATCGCTGATGTTCAGCTTTCTTTCTCCACTCTAATGGTTGCCATCATTATTCTCGCCATTGTACAAAGTGCCTTCGGCAGTGCGGCTTTTAACCAATGGGCAATGATCATTCTAATTCTAATCATTGGTCTGGCAGAATGGCCACAAATCGCCCGAACAGTTCGTTCTAGTGTTCTAGCAGAAAAAGAAAAAGAATATGTTGATGCCGCCAAAGTGATGGGCTTTGGTTCGATTAGAATTATGTTTAAACACATACTGCCTAACTGCCTTTCACCCATTTTTGTTATTTCTACCGTACAAATTGCCAACGCAATTATCACCGAAGCCAGCCTATCCTTTCTGGGACTTGGCATGCCTGTAACTGAGCCGAGCCTTGGATCATTAATAAGTATTGGCAAACAATACCTTTTCTCAGGTTCTTGGTGGATTACTTTAATTCCAGGTGGGTTTTTAATAGTACTGGTTATTGTTATTAACTTATTGGGTGATTTTCTTAGAGATACTTTTAATCCTAAACTGTACAAGGATTAATCTACTTAACTAAGTTCTCGTTAAGTTTCTATTTATTCTGCCAATGATAAAATACTCTTCTCTTTAATTCTTTATTCCTGACTCCTTATGAGCTTTAAAACAATCCGAATCACCCTATTAGTTCTCGTTCTTGCCTATGTTGGTCTTGATACATTTTTAAGTAATGCTCGTGCGACTAGCTGGAAACAGACTTTACGTGTTGTTGTTTACCCAATTAATGCCGATGGTAGTGCAAAGGCAGATGAATATATTTCACAATTGGATCATGATCAGTTCGATAGCATTAATCAGGTACTTGAAAAAGAATCAGTTCGATATGGTTTGAATTTATCAACTCCCATTCAGATTCGTCTGGCTCCTAAAATGAATTCACTACCGCCCAAGATACCAGAAAACCGTAGTGGTTTTAGTGTGTTAATTTGGAGCATTAAACTACGCTTTTGGTCTTGGCAAGAAGATAACTTCAAAGGAATAAGCCCACATATTCGAGCCTATGCTTTGTATTATGACCCCAAGGAACACTCGGTACTAAAGCATTCTACTGGGCTAAAAAAAGCAAAAATCGCAATAAACAATTTATTTGCAGATAAAAAATATTCGGCACAAAATAAAGTCGTTATCCTGCACGAACTCCTGCATACACTGGGCGCAACAGACAAATATGACCTAAGTACTGGTTTACCTCTATACCCTCAAGGATATGCTGAACCAAAAATTAAGCCTCTTTTTCCACAACGTAAGGCGGAAATTATGGGCGGACAGATTGCTTTATCCGAAATAAAAGCTAAAATCCCATCAAGCTTAAAGAAAACTGTCATTGGTCCACAAACAGCCAAAGAAATAGGTTGGCAAAAATAAATCACTCAGGGTGACGACAATGGTTAAAACCAATTCAGAACTACATCAACAAATGATCTCTTGGAGACATTGGTTACACCAACACCCCGAACTTAGTTTCAAAGAAGAGCTTAGCAGTGATTATATTGCCTCTGTTTTAGAATCTCATCATATCGAAATGCATCGCGGAATGGCCGTAACGGGAATTGTCGCAACCGTTCATGGCAAGAAAAAAGGCAAATCAATTGCGCTTCGAGCTGATATGGACGCTCTACCCTTACAAGAACTTAACCAGTTCCCTCACAAATCTAAACATGATGGAAAAATGCATGCCTGTGGTCACGATGGACACAGCACTATGTTATTAGGCGCAGCCGTCTTCCTCAAAGAACACAATGATTTTACAGGGACTGTTCACTTTATCTTCCAACCCGCCGAAGAAGGTGGTGCTGGTGGGCGCGTCATGGTCGAAGAGGGTCTATTCGATAAATTCCCCTGTGATGCAGTCTATGGCATGCATAATTGGCCAGGTTTAGCCGCAGGGAAATTTGCAGTACATAATCATGCTGTGATGGCTGCTGTTGATACCATATACATCACTATAAAAGGTAAAGGTGGGCATGCCGCTATGCCTGATCAATTAGTCGATCCCATCTTAACAGGTGCTAATGTAATTAGTGCTTTACAGTCTATCGTTTCAAGAACTTTATCACCCTTAGACTCAGCGGTAATCAGCATTACTATCGTTAATGCAGGAACCGCATCCAATGTCATGCCAGATGAAATGAAAATCACGGGCACTTTGCGCTATCTAAACACAGAAATAGGTCAACAAATAAAACTGCGAATTAAAGAAGTCGTGGAAAATACCTGTGCCGCAATGGGAGCAACTAGCGTTGTAGATATTAAATCGGTCTACCCTGCCACCATCAATACCCCAAAACACGCAGACATCTGTGCAAAAGCAGCAGGTGAAATAGCTGGAAATGAAAACATACTAAGAGATTTACCTCCCACCATGGGAGCCGAAGACTTCTCATTCATGCTAAATGCTAAAGAAGGTGCATACATTTGGATTGGCAATGGCGAAGTACCAGAAGGTCAAGTAGGGGGAGCTTGTATGTTACACAATACACATTATGATTTTAATGATGACGTGTTGCCACTTGGTGCTAGTTATTGGATTCAACTTGTAAAGAATAGCTTGTAGTCGTTAAAGCCTGTGGACTCAACGCTGTATCTGCTCATATTTGAAATGGCAATAATAAGTACCAATATGAAAGTAAAATCTACTCCACGGAGAATACAAAGTTGGACGTAAAATTAATAGAAGTTGTGAGAGACAATTTCAATGACGTAATTGAACTAAAGGTCAAAAAGACACAAGAAAAGTATCTTCCATCAAACTTATTTTCTATTGCAGAATCTAGATTCTCTACATCAACATACCTTAGAGCTATTTGTGTGGGCGACAAAGTTGTAGGGTTCTTGGACTACGAATTTGGCGAAGTTGGTGAACCCGATGAGAATGAATGTACTATATGGCGATTTATGATAGATCAAAAACACCAAAATACAGGGATTGGGAAAATTGCAATGGGTCTATTGCTGGAGGAAATCAAAGCACATGAGCACTGCAAATTAGTAGATGTTTATTTCGACCCACAAAATATTGCGGCAAAGAAATTATATGCCAGCTATGGATTTAAACAAAATGGAAACAGAGATGATGGAGATGTTATAGCGGAGCTAATTCTATAG
>CAZWEA010000071.1:0-2020 GCA_964632635.1 uncultured Cocleimonas sp.
AGTTGTTCAAGCTTTTAAGTGCAACCAATTCATTTGCAAGTGCTCCACAAGCGATGACATGAACGGTTGGCGTGTGCATTCGTCAGCTAGCCTTGCGTAAGGCAATTTGTTTTTTTGCAATATCGACAGCTGAAGCGGCATCACGACAATAAGCATCTGCGCCAACGGCTTCACTGAACTCTTCATTAACCATGGAACACCTGTTTTTTAATAATGGACTTACTGTATATAATAGTATTCATATTGGTGTATGAATGCCGAATAGTTAACGACTTTGCGTTATCTGTTTACGACAATACAGCCATACAAAATGGCAAAAAACAGAGGGGCATCTCAATGTATTCTGAATAGAAACTGTATCGTTTAAAGAAGAGGCGATAGCCGCTTCGGCTATGGTTTTGCCAATATAACCACCTACAGTATCGACACTAAAAGAAAAGCCACGACGTTCTTGTTACATGCATTTTGGCTTGGTGCTTTGTTTACAATTGTGTAAAAAAGGGGGGGGTGCCATATGTGTTTTTTATTTTATTTTCAGTCCTCAATCAACGTCCGATTGAGTTCACAGGGTTTTTTTAGTCTATATAAGGCTATATTTAGAGTGTAATAAAGGTTTCTTGATGCATGGGCTCTATTTGAAACTTATATATAATATTTTTTGTTGTTGGTATTTGTGATGCTAGTTACTAAGGACTTTTTCAGTGACCAATATGGTTGGGCAGAATTCCTGCCTGAACGGACTTCGAATCCTTCTTGTAAAGGTCAACTACGGAGTCGTTGGGCGGTTGTGGGAGCAGGGTTTACGGGACTTGCCTGTGCCCGCCGTTTGGCTGAATTACATCCTGATGATGAGATTATTTTATTGGACGCCCGTGCAGTAGCGCAAGCTGCATCGGGGAGAAACTCTGGTTATGTGGTGGTTAATAGTCATTTCGGTGGATTGTTTGATCCTAGGAAAGTAGATGATTATGCACGGATAAACCGGCTTAACCGGGCTGGTTTGAATGTATTGAGCGAACAAGTTAGCAAGCATCGTATTACTTGTGCGTGGCATGAGCAGGGGTTCTTTCATACTGTTGCTGATAATGCTTCTTTGAAAGAAGTTGGGAATTTTTCCAGTTATCTAGAGAATATGGAGATTCCTCACACGGTACTGGATCAGTCAGGATTGGCAGAAAAGTTGGGGACTGAATGGTATCAGTCTGGTGTTCATGTGCACGAAGGTGCTTTGGTGCAGCCTGCATCGCTTGTTTATGGGTTGGCAGCTTCTTTACCTGAGAATGTGACTTTGTATGAGCATAGTCCCGTCCTTAATAAAGTCACTGGCTCTCAGGCTGCCTTACCGAGTACTGTAAAGAATATCTTAAGAACCCCCGATGCAACCATTGTGGCAGAAAATGTCATTGTAACTGCTAATTTTGAGGCAACTAGTATCGGCTTTAGTAAGCGTTATATCCTCGGCAGTACTTTATCCGGCAGTTTCACGCGTAAGCTAACAAAAGAGGAACTTGGTTCACTGGGTAGTCTGAAGCAGTGGGGTGTATTGTCATTGCATGTTGGTGGGGCAACAGTCCGGTTGACTCAGGATGGTCGTTTGTGTGTGCGTAATACGGCTGAGTTTCTTGCAGGACGCCTGTTGACAGATCAGATGTTGGCGCAGCGTCGCAAAATTCATCGACGGGCTTTTGAGAATCGTTTTCCTCAGTTGTGTGATGTGCCTTTTGAGACTTCTTGGTCAGGCGTTGAAGGCGTGAGTCGGAATTTTACCAACTTTTTCCAAAATCCGAAAAAAGGACTCTATCTAGCGGGTGGTTTTAATGGTTCTGGTGTTAGTCGAGGAACTGCCTTCGGCACTGCGATGGCTGAATATGCCAGTGGAGGGCAGTCAGCATTGATTAATGATTGTTTGGCTAGCCCGAAAGCTAAGTGGATGCCTCCTCGTCCGATACTTGATGTGGGAGCGTGGTTTGCATTACGGCAGAGCTTTAAAGGTGTTGGCCGGGATGGTTAGCAGTCTCCC
>CAZWEA010000071.1:2120-5321 GCA_964632635.1 uncultured Cocleimonas sp.
CAATGAGTTATCGACTAGGTATCAATAGAGCCGTAGCGTTTTTCTGCCCACGTTGCAAAACGTAGTACTGGATAACAATAGATAAAATACATTACAGCAATTAGCAGATAGATAAACATTAGATTGCCTGGCAAGCGTAAAATTGCAATTTCACCTTGTCGTGTCAGTTCAGAGATACCAATCACGGATAACACTGCCGTACTTTTAATGATGATTACATACACACCTGACATAGGTGGTATTGATAGTTTAAGTGCTTGTGGGACAACGACATGATAGAGCGTTTGAAGTCTTGTCATCCCTACTGAACGAGCACCTTCAGATTGTCCCTTTGGGACGGCATTAATGGCTGAGGTTACAATTTCTGTAACATAACTGGAGGTATAGAGTGATAGCGATACTATGGCAGCTGTAAAACTATCAAATTTTAAAAACTCAACATCAAATGAGGGCAATACGAAATAGATTAGATAGAGTTGTACCAAATAGGGTGTGCCACGAAAAACATGCAGGTAAAGGCCTATTATATTAGTGATTATTTTGTTACCTAGAGTACGTAAAACCCCAAGGAAAAATCCCAGCAATGACCCAATGATTATTGAAATTATTGAAACCTTGAAAGTCATAAGCAGACCTTTCATCAACAACGGAAAAAGATCAACAATCAGTTGGTATTTATCTATTATAGAATCCATTAAATAGTACCCAACTTAAAGTTATTATCTTCTAATGTAAGGTTTAATGTGCAGTTTGCCATGCTCCACCTCCCAGCCGTTTTTGAATAATGTTGGAGAAAATCAACATCATCATATAAATCATTAAATAACAGACTGCTGTTGTGACGTAACTTTCAGTAGCAATTACGGTCTCAGAATACATACGAAGACCAGCACCCATAAGTTCAAATACAGCGATTATGCTAAATAAAGAAGTATCCTTTATGAGTACTGCAGTTTGGCCCAGCATTGGTGGAATAACGTTTGCAAGCGCCTGTGGTAGCACGATATAGAACATGTTTTGTGCCTTATTCATGCCTACTGACATTGCGCCTTCGCTCTGGCCACGGTCAATCGATTGGATTCCTGCTCGAATAATCTCAGCCATGTAAGGTGTTGAATGAATAGTTAAGGCAATGATCGCCGTTGATTCCTCTCCAAAAAAATTACCGATTAATAAGGGAAGTCCGTAGTAGATCAAATAAATCTGTATCAGCAGAGGAGTAGCACGAATAATCTGTATATAAGCTGCGGCAGATCTCCAAACCAAAGGGTTTGATGACATACGCATTAAGGCTAAGAAAACCCCAAAGAAAATAGATAATATTAAGCAGATACCTGCTAATACTAGAGTCGCTAATATTCCCTCGATAAAAACGTCAGTGTATTGCCCAACAATGCGAAAGTTAAAGTAGTTTGAGAGAAACTCCATAGAGGCGAGTAATCCAGAAAATTAATGACAGATTGTTATAAAATGAGGCAGAAAGAAACATGTTTTTCTACCTCATTTAGGTTTACGATGTTAAGCAATAACTATCCTAGTTATTGTCTGCTTGCCAGTCTGTGCTATTCCACCAGTAATCGAGAGTTTCCTCAAGGCGACCGTCATGTTTGATTAGACCCACGTAGTTATTAATAGCCATTAATAAGTGCATTGAATCAGGGCGCACGGCAAAACCAAGTGGTTCTTTGCTTAAGGTACCGTCTAAAACGGTGATTTGGTCATTAGAATTTATAAAAGATGCAATTGATGCACGATCAGATACACCGCCGTCAATACGTCCTGAAACAACAGCTTGTACTGTTTGTGGATTACCACCTGAATACTCTTTGAGGGTTGCTTTTGGCATATTGGCAGTAACTGCAGAGGCATAGGTTGATGCTTGTGTTGCTCCAATCTTAGTTCCTGCTTTATTTAAGTCTTTCCATGAAGTGAAGCCCTTCTTTTTCATTGCATAAGCAATATTCTCAGCAAAAAAGACGGGTGTTGTAAAGACTATTTGCATATGACGTTTCGCTGTAGGAGTCATATCTGCTGCAATCATATCTGCCTTGCCAGATTTTAGAGCAGGTATTAAACCTTTCCAGTCGTAATCTTGAATAACTAACTCTACACCCATGTCTTTAGCCATCATTCGTGCAAGCTCGACTGCAAGTCCTGTGCGTTTTCCAGCTTTATTAACAAAGCTAACAGGTGGTCCTTGCGTTTGTACCGCTATAGTTAATTTGCCAGTTTTAACGATCTTTTCCATTGTGCTTTCTGCAAATGCAGTGGTTGCTAAAAATGTGGTGATAAAAAATACTAAAGCTGTTTTTAATACTGAAAACTTCATGATATTAACTCCTTTATTGTGTGAAAAACTATGTTGATAAATATAGCAACGCTAAATGCCTCAGTTTTAAATGTGTTAAAGAATCTGATCTAAAAACTTAATAGCTCTGTCGCTAGTAGGGTTGTCAAAAAATTGATCGGGTGAGGCTTCTTCTATAATCCTTCCCTCATCCATAAAAATCACACGGTCTGATGCTTCTCTGGCGAATCCCATTTCATGGGTTACAACGGCCATTGTCATTCCGTTTTTAGCTAAATCCTGCATTAAGGCTAAAACACCACCTACCGTCTCAGGATCTAATGCTGAGGTAGCTTCGTCAAAAAGCATGATTTTGGGATTCATCGCGAGAGAGCGAGCAATTGCAATACGTTGCTGTTGGCCACCAGATAATTGATTGGGGTAGTTGTTGGCTTTCTCAGGAATACCTACTTTTTCCAGTAACTCTGTGGCTACTTTTTCAGCTTCAGCTTGGCTACGCTTCAATACAATACGTTGTGGTAATGTGATATTTTGTAAGGCTGTTTTATGCTGGAAGAGATTAAAGTGTTGAAATACCATACCAACTTCAGAGCGTAGCCTGTTCATGTCGGTTTTTTTTTCAGATATATCAACACCATCGATAATGACTTTACCGCTTTGGAAACTCTGCAGACCGTTAAGTGTTCGTAGTAAGGTGCTTTTGCCAGAGCCACTAGGTCCTATAACAACGACAACTTCACCACGGTTGATGTGATTACTTACGTTATTTAGTGCTTTTAAATTACCAAAATGAACTGAGACATTATCGATTTTAATAATTTGGTCTGTTTTCTTCAAAGCACGTCCCTAGTAATTTATTATAATAATTGTAGTACAGTTAAATAGTTAAACCT
>CAZWEA010000071.1:5421-16603 GCA_964632635.1 uncultured Cocleimonas sp.
GCACGTCCCTAGTAATTTATTATAATAATTGTAGTACAGTTAAATAGTTAAACCTGAAAAAATTTCTTTAATAAAGATATGAGGCTTTTGCTGGGTAACTTTGTTTCTATTCAATGCCAATGATGATGTTTTGATAGTTGGAATTAAGGAGAGGTGCTTTAGGATTATTAGGAGTATTCTTATATAGATACGGGCTTTAAAGCGTTATTTTACCTTTAAAAACTGTCGATGTTGATCCCGTCATCAGAACGGGATATTTATCGCCTTCCCAGTGAATTGATAAATTGCCACCTAGCAACTTAACCTTAACTGTTTTATCAAGTAAACCTTGCATTCTTCCGGCTACAACAGCAGCGCATGAACCACTACCGCAAGCCTGAGTCTCACCTATGACTCTTTCATAAACCCGCAAACTTATGTGAGTTGAATCGACGATTTGCATAAATCCAACATTTACCGAATTCGGGAAACAATTATTATTTTGTAGCAGTTTGCCTATTCTCTTAACTTCCGCGGTAGTTACATCATCAACTATTATCACCGCATGTGGATTACCCATAGAAACAGCACTAAGTGAAATTTTTTCACCAGCAATGTCGATATCATAAGAAGCTTGGATTTGATCAGCCTGAAAAGGAATGTCTTTGGGGTTCAAAATAGGCAAGCCCATATCGACTGTAACGTCTCTATTATTATGTAAATACAACACAATTCGACCATTGCTGGTCAAAACAGGAATTTCAGTCTTATCAGTAAGTCCTTCATCATAAAGAAACTGGGCAAAACAACGAGCACCATTGCCACATTGTTCAGCTTCTCCACCGTTAGGATTGTAGATTCGATATCGAAAATCAGCATCTACGCTGTCTGACTTCTCAACCAGCAACAATTGGTCACAACCGATTCCAACATGACGATTAGCAATGAACTGCACTTGTTTTACGTCAAGTGAAATGTCTTGGTTTATCGCATCAATAACGACAAAGTCATTACCAAGTCCATGCATTTTTGTAAATTCTATTTCCATCATTTAATTGAAGTGTATTTCAAACAGGACTATTTTCTGATACAGAATAGCATTCAACATAAGTTTTGTACTTATCCTCCTTGGTTAGAGTTATTACATCAGTCAAAATTAGCAGATAATACTTCAGTAATCAATTCACTCCAATAGTCATGAAGTCATTGATTATTTTGGATATTGATGGAAAAACCTGTCTACTATTTAGCGCGATCAGTTATCGCCAGTATTCCAGCAAATACAATAATAGCAATACCAATCCATGTGTTGATCACTAGCACTTCATTCCAAATTATCCAGCCAAATAGCGCAGCAAATACTACTGAGACATAAGTGTATGGGCCGAGCTGTCCAGCAGGTGCTAGACCGTAGGCTTTGCTTAAGAGTAGCTGTCCGATGGTTGATAAGATTGCAATGCCACTTAGGTATCCAGCTTGTATTAGGGTAAGGTTTACCCACGAGACTAGGGCTGGAATGACCGATGCAATTGTTCCAATCAGTGCAAAGTAGAAAACTATTTTTCCTGGTGTTTCTGTTGAGCGCATTTTACGGATGCTGACTTTTGCTACTCCCGCTAGAATCGCTCCAATAATTACGATGACGATGGCTGTATTTAATTCATTTTGTTGCCCACTTGGATTGATGATAAAAATAACTCCAAGGAAGCCGATACATAATGCGATGATTGTTTTTATACCAATGCGTTCTTGTAACCAAAAATAGGCTATAAAAGGTATGAAAAGTGGTGATGTTTGTTTGAGTAGCGCAGCTTGCGCTAAAGGTAAATGCGCCCAGCCGTAAAATATACAAACCATCGCTAAAATACCAGAAACACCACGTGTAAGATGGATCAATGGTCGTTTTGTATGTAGGTGAGCGGTGCCTTTTCTTAGCAACCATGGCATTAAAATCATAAGACCTATAATATTTCTTAGGAAAATAATTTGTTCTAGTGGGACATCATGAATGAGATTTTTAATGATCATACCTGTCGCCAATATAGCGAGTTCAGATGCGATGATTAAAAGTGCACCTAGAGCGATATTATTTTTCATGATTATCAGAGCATGTACTTATTGGAAGGGAGCGCATATTACACTGATATAAAAGATCACAACAACAAGAAGTACTCAGTTAAAGCAATCTTCCAAAAAACACGGGGGTGCCATATAGATTTCTAATATTAACGACATCGTCTACTTACTTCTGACTTTCAAGTTTAACGACATCATTGAGAGTTCATCATAGTTATTATTGGTCAGCCCTTTGAAGGCAGTATCAATCACCATTTCAAAATATTCGGGTAGTGGTTTTTCTAGCATATTGTCTAGTCTTAACTGAATCATTCTTATAGCTGCGCCAAAGATAGCAGATGAGGCGACCCATGAGTCAGTTTGTATAAACTCTTGCTTGTCTATTCCTTGATTTATAATGTCATGAATTTTAATAAAGGGTGAGGTATTACAAACAACAGGCTCGTTAGGTAAGAATTCGGTGTGTTTTACGTGGAAAACAAAGGCGATAATATTTTGATGTGTTTCTGTATGTTCAAATAATTGTTTTATGATTTCTTTGCATTGCTCTGTGGGTGATTCGACTTCAGAGATGATGCCATCAATTAACTCATCTACTTCATTGAGAATATGTTTATAAAGTGCTTTTGCTATACCTTCTTTACCACCAAAGTGGTTGTAGATTGAGCCAATACTGACATCGGCCTGTTTTTGGATCTCATGAATTGAAATATTGTGATAACCCCGATCAACAAAAAGATCGAGTGCAGCCGTTAGAACTTTACAATCAATCGGCTCAGGATTGGGTACAGCACGTTTCAGATAGGGCATAGGTGCATCCTAGTTAATATATTCCAATGTTTGTCATCTCACTTATAATCTCAGCTTGCTAATACATATTAATAAAATTTGACAAGAATGAACATTCATTCTATTTTAGACTATAGCAGATTTATTTGGTATTTTTGATACTAATAAAAATGAATAAAACAACCTAGATTAAAGGAGCGATAAATAATATGAAATGTAAAGCAGCTGTTGCGTGGGAAGCTAAAAAACCACTTGAGATCGAAGAGGTCGAAGTGATGGGCCCGAAAGAGGGTGAAGTGTTGCTAAAAGTTATTGCTTCAGGTGTTTGTCATACCGATGCTTTTACCCTTTCAGGTGATGATCCTGAGGGTTCTTTTCCGTGTATTTTAGGGCATGAGGGAGGTTGTGAGGTTGTCGAACTTGGTCCTGGGGTTAAGGATTTAAAAGTGGGTGATCATGTTATTCCTTTGTATATTGCTGAGTGTGGTGATTGTGAATATTGTAACTCGACCAAATCAAACCTTTGTCAGACTATTGCAGGAACCATTTGGACAGGTTATATGCCTGATGGAACAAGACGTTTTTCACAAAAGGGTAAAGATATTTTTCACTATATGGGTTGCTCAACATTCTCTGAATATACGGTAGTCCCTGAAATTGCTTTGGCAAAAATTAATAAAGCAGCACCGCTAGATAAAGCCTGTTTGTTAGGCTGTGGAGTGACCACAGGAATTGGTGCAGTACTTAATACAGCGAAGGTTGAGGCAGGTTCTACAGTCGCCGTATTTGGGCTTGGTGGTATTGGGTTGTCCTGTATTCAAGGGGCGGTTATGGCAGGTGCAGAACGTATTATTGGAATAGATATTAATCCCGATAAATTTGAATTTGCCAAGCAACTAGGCGCAACTGATTTTGTTAATCCTAAAGATATTGACGGTTCTTTTGTTGAGTACATGCAAGACACCTATAACGGCGGACCTGATTACTCATTTGAGTGTATTGGTAATGTTCATGTGATGCGAGATGCACTGGAATGTACTCATATGGGCTGGGGAGTTTCAACCGTTATTGGTGTGGCAGGTTCTGGACAAGAAATCGCGACTCGCCCGTTTAATCTTGTCGTCGGTAGAACGTGGATGGGAACTGCTTTTGGTGGTGTTAAAGGTCGTACAGAGTTACCGGGATACGTTGATCGTTATTTGGCAGGCGAGATTGAACTGGACTCATTAGTAACGCATACGATGCCACTGGAAGATATTAATCGTGCTTTTGATTTAATGCATTCTGGGGAAAGTATTCGCTCTGTTATTGTTTTTTAATTACATCGCATATATACCAATTGTTAAAAAAAGGGGGGGGTGCCATATCACTTTGTATGGCTTATCTCTCCTTGTATAAATAGGAATCTACATGTCAATTCAAAGAATAGAAAGCATTAAAGAATTTGGTGGTCTTCTTAACCGCTACACACATGAATCAAAGGTATTAGACTGTGAAATGACTTTTTCAGTCTATCTGCCACCGCAAGCTGAGAAGGGTAATGTTCCTGCTTTATGGTGGTTATCTGGGCTAACTTGTACTGATGATAATGTCAGAACTAAAGCAGGCGCACAGCGTTATGCCGCTGAGCACGGAATCGCATTGGTATTTCCCGATACTAGCCCGCGTGGTGATAATGTCGCCGATGAAGCAGATCGCTATGATTTGGGAAAAGGAGCAGGGTTTTATGTGAATGCGGTTAAGCAACCTTGGAAAGATCATTATCAAATGTATGATTATGTAACTCAAGAATTACCTGAATTATTGGAAGCTGATTTGCCCTTGATGCCAGGCGTTAAATCTATTTCTGGTCATTCTATGGGAGGACATGGGGCTTTAATCTGTGCCTTGAAAAATCCTCAGATGTATAAATCTGTCTCTGCCTTTTCGCCAATTTGTAATCCAATTAATTGTGACTGGGGAAAAGGATGTTTTGGCGCATATCTTGGAGATGAGATAAAAGCATGGGAAGCTTACGATGCTACGGCATTAGTCGAAGCAGGTGCTAAGCTAAATGATATTCTCATTGATCAAGGTTTGGCAGATGAGTTTTATGATGAAAAACAATTGCTGCCTGAGAATTTACAAGAGGCTTGTGATAAAGCAGGGCAGGCAATCAAGCTTAGAATGCAACCAGGTTATGATCATAGCTATCACTTTATTGCTAGCTTTATTGGTGAGCATATTGCCTATCATGCGAAGCATTTAAGACAATGAAAATCTGATGAAGGTGATGAAATACGTATTTTATGATGAAAGTGTTATGAGTATGTCAATCATGTAAAAAAGGGGGGGGTGCCATTTAAAATAAAAAGACATATGTTATTGATTATGATGGGTATAAGTTCTTTATTCTGTCTCGAAATATTTTATATGTAACGCAGGTCACACACTTACCATCTAATCTATTTTATACTGCTTTTTTTATTTAAATAGCGGTAAGTAAAATGAAGTACAAAACAATTTCTCTAGCAGTTCTTTTAAGTTTATCTGTATCAGCACAGGCGGATGAATGGAAGTTTTTACCAATCTTAGATGGTGGTTATAAGTTCAATACAGCAGTTGCAATTGTAGGTGGTCAGCACGACTTTAAAGATGGTGAGAATGAGACTACAAAGGGAATAGAGGTTTCTATCGATTGCCCTTTACTTAAGCCTCCTCACCATACAATTCGTCAACAAATTAGCTATACAGAAACAGATGAAAAAGGTGTTGAAACAAAGTCTTTTGAACTGAATCCACACCATATGTTTAATATGGGTAATAATATTCAAGTAGGGGTGGGACCAAGTCTCGGCTTTACTAATATTGATAATGGTGCAGATGACGATACCGTATTCACCTATGGTTTGGGAGCTAGTGCTCGATATAATATCTCACAGAAATTATTTGTGGGTGTTGAAGCAAGACATATTTGGTCTGAGGATGCAGAAATCTCGGGTATTGAGTCAGATATAGAAAACACCAGAGTACTTGCTAAGATTGGTTATCAATTCTAGTTTAGGGATATCAGGATTAAAAAAACCACTGATTTTTCAGTGGTTTTTTTATGTGTTTTTATTGAAGATCGACTTCAAAATAGCCACACTTCTTAGTCGGTATTGCGACACTGCCACCAAGTAATGTACCAAAGTTAAGTTTTATTGGGTGAACACCATTGGCTGTACCCGGTGGTGGATTTGCACTGGCTGAAACAACAGCAATACAATTACACGCCCCACTTTTAATTTGTAAATTGCGTATGGATGCAGTGTTGAATGTTGCGGGTACTGAGTCATCAACGACGATATTACTTGCTCTACCAAGATCAGAATTACTGATTTCAATCGCATAGCGGATAGTTGCACCTGGGACTCTTTTAGGATTCGTTGTTAAATTGATGGGATCACGAATAGCGCAAGATGTTTTTTTAATAGTGATGTTAGTAGGGCGGGTATAAAGGATATCTTGACTCTGATTGATGGCTACATTAAAAGAGTGTTGATTAAAGAATGTATTGTTTTCAATCACACCAATCGTAGCACCACCATTCGAACTACCATTCGCATCGGATGTTGAATCATAACGAAAACGGATTCCTCCATCTTCATAAAGTACTACTTGGAAAGAATACTGCCCTGATACATTATAATGAGGTACATCTTTCCAAGTCACTGCGAATCGCCTATTGGGTGCGCTACCAAATGTACCATAAGTGATATTCCCGCCAGTTCCAGGGTTAAGATCATCCCAATAGGGGAGAATAGCATGTGTCATAGTGGCATCTATGTTTGCCAATGTTTGATTATTGTAGTAGGTGTTATTCAATGTGTTAAATCGCAGATAGCCATTTGAAACTATGTTTATTTGACTATAGTTTGCCCCACCGAAAGGGAATGAAAAGCCTAGTGGTACATTGCGATCCACTGAATCATCTAATTGATTTCCCGATGTAGAATAATCTCTAACAAAAGCTTGAGTGGTAATTTCAAAGGCAGTTTCGGGGATTATTGTTTTAGATAAAAACTGTAAAGGAGCGGCAAAGGAGCTACTAAAACAGAAGAAAAATAAGGCGAGAGATAGCTTAAAGCTAAATTGCAAAAAGTTAGCGAATAGACCAAAGAGTGGAGAAAGGGCTAGATTAAAACTCATTATCTGTATTTTTATTATTTGATATCGTTATATTATCTTAAGTGCAAGTTAGTATATAGTTTTTCAGATAGCTGGATAAATGTAATACCACATATTTTTTCTAGATTTATTGATTCATTTACAGCATCAGTATTATTGGTAGAGTCGCCACCGCAGGCACTTAGTATTATAAAAAGTAAACCTAAAGAAAGTTGTTGCTTAAGCTTCATCTTATTATTCCGTGATTACTCTTTGTTAATAGAGAGTAGATACATAGACTTTAGATTATAGTTTGAGTTCAAGTTCATGTTTATCAGGCAATGTTGTAAAAAGAGGGGGGGTGCCATTCCAGATATTTATCTTTAATTCGCGACCCTTGACCCTATAGCACACTAGAGAGTTTATACTAATCCTATCTGAAATTTAAGGAACAAACATGGAAACGAAATTCAATGTAGAAAAAATGATGTGTGGTGGCTGTGAAGCAAACGTAAAGAAGGTATTGGCAGATATTGCCAGCGTAGATTCTGCTGAAGTTGATCTAGAAGCTAAGACCGTTACAGTGACTGGTGATATTGATATATCTGAAGTAGCCACGGCTATATCAGAGGCAGGATATCCTGCCACAAAAGCTTAAAATCATACTTAGGTAATTTAGACATGTCAGAGATTAGACTATCCATTGCAGGGATGATGTGCGCTGGCTGTGTTTCATCAGTTGATGAAGCATTAAATAGTGTTACAGGCGTGACATCAGCGCAGGTTAATTTAGGCGAACGCACTGCCACGGTTGCGGGTGATTTCTCACTCGATGCGATTTTAGCAGCGGTTACAAAAGCAGGTTTTAGTGCACAACAATTAACCTCTCTGGCAGATGAAACAGAAAAAGAAGTACAAGAACTAAAGGCTTATCACACGCTTTGGTGGCGAGCTATTATTGCAGGTACATTAGGCGTTGGCTTATTTATCAGTATGTTAATGGGTTGGTTGCCGAATCTAATTGAAGGACGTACTTTTTGGTTGATTATAAGTGCCGCCACGTTGGCGATACTGGTTTTTGTAGGCGGTCACTTCTTTCGTGGAGCGTGGACGGCACTAAAAAACGGTCGTGGCAATATGGACTCTTTGGTGGCAATGGGAACAGGCACGGCGTGGTTGTATTCAACCTTGATTGTGTTGTTTCCAGAATCGATGCCACAAATCGCGCATCATGTTTACTTTGAATCGGCCATTATTATAATTGCGTTGGTATCACTGGGTGCAGCTTTAGAAACCAAAGCACGTGGGCGAACCTCTTTGGCGATTAAACGCTTAATTGGTCTACAACCCGATACAGCGCGCGCAGTACGCAATGGTGAAGAAATTGATATAGCCATTGCAGATGTAGGCTTAGAAGAAACCTTGCGGGTGCGACCCGGTGAGAAAATCCCCGTTGATGGCGTGCTCATTGAAGGGCAATCTTTTGTTGATGAATCCATGCTCACAGGCGAGCCCATGCCAGTTGATAAAAGTAAAAATGCCAAAGTGTTTGGCGGCACCTTAAATACCAAAGGCACATTTTTAATGAGCGCCACAGGCATCGGACGTGATACCGCATTGGCGCATATTATTGATCTGGTTCGAAAGGCACAATCGAGTAAACCTGCAATTGGTCGTTTGGTAGATAAAATAGCGGCAGTTTTTGTCCCTGTTGTTTTAATCATTGCCGCAGGTGCTTTTGCGCTATGGTACTTCTTAGGCCCTGAACCACAGCTTGCCTATGCAATTGTGGTTGCGATGACGGTGATGGTGATTGCCTGTCCCTGTGCATTAGGTTTAGCAACACCTATTTCTATTATGGTTGGGGTAGGGCGTGCCGCTGAGAATGGCATATTAATTCGCAATGGCGAAGTGCTTCAACAGGCAAGTCGTTTAACCACCATAGTGCTAGATAAAACAGGCACTTTAACTGAAGGAAATCCGCAGCTTACCACGGTCACTTCAACTTCAAATCTAAAAGAAGATGAAATACTTTCGATCGCAGCCAGTCTTGAAGTAGGCTCAGAACACCCCTTAGGTTTAGCAATTATAAACAAGGCAAAATCGCAAAACATAGATTACAAAGCAGCAAGCAATTTCACCAGCATTGAAGGGCGTGGAATTCGTGCGGATATTCAAGAGCAAGGTCAAGAGCAAAGCTACTTTTTAGGCAATGCTAAATTAATGCAAGATCAAAACATTGATCTGGGTAATCGTTTAAAAGAAGCACAACAACTAGCAACAGAAGGCGCAACCCCTATTTATCTTGCGAAACAAGGTGAGCTACTCGCCTTAATGGGAATATCTGATCCGATTCGAGCAGACTCAAAAGCTGCCGTGAAACGCTTACATGACCTTGGCTTAAAAACCGTTTTACTCACAGGGGATAATGCTAATACAGCACAAGCTGTTGCCAAACAACTAGGAATTGATGAAGTCATCGCTGAAGTCATGCCCAATGATAAAATCAAAAAAATCAAATCATTACAAGCACAAAATGAAGTAGTAGCAATGGTAGGAGACGGCATAAATGATGCCCCAGCACTCACCCAAGCAGATGTCGGAATCGCGATAGGAACAGGCACAGATGTCGCCCTAGAAGCAGCGGATATAGCGCTAATGAGTGCCTCAATAGACGGCGTCACTAAAACCATCGGACTATCCAAAGCGACCATGAAAAATATCAAACAAAATCTATTTGGAGCCTTTATTTATAACCTAATTGGAATACCGATTGCAGCGGGTATTCTGTTTCCATTTTTCGGGATTTTATTAAGCCCAATTATAGCCGCAACTGCGATGAGTTTGAGCTCAGTAACCGTAGTCAGTAATGCTTTGCGTTTGGCTAAGGTGAAGATATAGGATTTACATGTAGGCAATTGTTAAAAAAAGGGGGGGGTGCCACAACTCTGCTCAGCAGAACTGCCAATGTTATTATTGGGAATTAGTTTTTACTTGTCAGACTTCTCTGTACTCTGCTTGTGTAGCAGTTTAAATACAGTCATAAGAGATAGACTATGATATTAGAAATGGGCGGAAGCTGTATAATAAACTGTTAGGTGTCTGCGACGCAAAAGTACTATTCTCATGCAAAGTGGTAAAAAGACGGTAATGTTACTTTTTGTAACGGTTTATAGATAATTTATCCAAATAAACTTTCCCCCATTCTTCTAGGGCTTTAAGAACTGGTTGTAGCGTGTTTCCAAAATCAGTCATGCTGTATTCTACTTTAGGGGGAACTTCTGCATAAACCTTACGAAAAACAATGCCGTCCCGTTCTAATTCACGTAATTGCTTTGTTAACATCCGTTGTGTGATTGCAGGCATTAACTTTTGCAACTCATTAAAGCGCTTTGTGGTTTTAAGGTGATATAAAATTACACCTTTCCATTTGCCACCTATTGCCTCAATCGAAGCTTCAACAGAGCAACCAAAATTACAACTATATTTATTATATCTCATTGATAAAGTCCATTAGGATACTAAATGCATGTATGGCACTTTCGTGTGCGTTCTTGATTTTATGTATGCAAGAAGAATACTATCTCTTTTTAAGTAAAACAAAAGGAAGAAATAAAAAGTGTCTCTTTTAATTGCAATGTTTTCATTTTCTTTAGCAATGTCAATCTCACCAGGCCCTGTTAATATGGTGATTGTTTCCTCTGGTGCTAGCTATGGTGTTCGAAAAACATTTAGTTTTGTTTCTGGTGCCACCATAGGGTTTACATTACTGCTACTTTTTATTGGTTTAGGTTTTTATAAAATAATAAATACTTACCCTGATTTTTTAAAATACCTAGCGATTTTAGGTTCAATGTTTATTATTTACATGGGGTTTTTAATTGCCACTTCTAAGCCTGAGTTAAACATTGAAAAACAAACACAACCAACTTTTATTCAAGGTTTTCTCATGCAGTGGCTAAATCCAAAAGCATGGATGGCATGTGTTTCAGGCGTTACTTTATTTTCAGTTCCAAACAACAATTATGTGTTTTTAACATTTTCACTAATTTATTTTTTTGTTTGTTATCTGTCACTTTTTTCTTGGTCTGTTCTTGGAGACAAAGTGACTATTATATTAAATACAGAACGGAGAATTCGAGTGTTTAATATATTAATGGGAGGTTTGTTACTCGTTACAGCATGCTACTTACTGTATGTTCATCTATTT
>CAZWEA010000072.1:0-16357 GCA_964632635.1 uncultured Cocleimonas sp.
TTATCGAGCCACAAAGGCAACTTCCCTTCACTTTTTTCATATTATTTCCTTAGGGTTTTGGGATTTGTATTTTTTCTATTAACCCTGCTTAGTCCTCTAAAAATAGTACATTTCTAGTAAGTTTTCCTGACAATCTTCTATCTTGTGCTATATGCACTGTGTAAAGGTCGCAAACAACACGATAGATAAATGATTATGAGTCAGATAATGCAACGAACCTATAGACCAAAACTAGCCAGCGTGGCTGCTGGAGATGGTGTATTTGTGATTGATAAAGAAGGCAATCGCTACTTGGATGCTTGTGGAGGGGCGGCAGTTTCTTGTTTAGGTCACTCCAACCAACGTGTTAAACAGGCGATTGTGGATCAAGTTTCAAAAATTCCTTACGCTCATACGAGTTTTTTTACGAATGATCCTCAGGAGCAATTGGCAGATGAATTACTGCAAAATTCTTATGCGGATTTTTCACAGGTTTATTTTGTATCGGGAGGCTCAGAAGCAATAGAGTCTGCATTAAAATTGGCTCGGCAGTATTTCCTTGAAAGCGGTAAACATGACAAAAAATACTTTATCGCTAGAAAGCAAAGTTATCACGGTAATACGCTTGGTGCTTTAGCGATTGGTGGGAATTTATGGCGACGCAAACCTTTCGATCCATTGTTAGTAGAAGGTCATCATATCTCGGCACCTTTTGAGTATCGTGACAAACAAGATAATGAATCCACATTCGAATACGGACAGCGAATTGCGAATGAGCTTGAAACTAAAATTCTAGCGCTTGGTGCTGAGAACGTTGCGGCTTTTGTCGCAGAAACGGTGGTGGGTGCAACGGCAGGTGCTTTAACTGCCCCTGCGGGATATTTCAAGAGAATCCGTGAAATCTGTGATCAATATGATGTGCTATTAATACTGGACGAAATTATGTGTGGCATGGGGCGCACAGGAACATTGCATGCCTGTGAGCAAGAACAAGTCCAAGGCGACATGCAGACCATAGCAAAAGGTCTTGCGGCAGGTTATCAGCCACTTGGAGCAGTTCTGATTAGTGATAAAATTGTGGCAGCCATCGAACAGGGGACAGGCTTTTTCCAACATGGTCATACGTATATTGGACATGCAACTGCCTGTGCAGCAGGTTTGGCAACGCAGTTAGAAATCAAGGAGCATGACTTATTGCAGAACGTTTTAAAGCAGGGGCAGTATTTGAAAGAGTCTTTGACGGAGCATTTTAATAAGGTGCCAATTGTTGCAGATCATATTGGTGATATTCGTGGCAGAGGTTTGTTTCTTGGTATTGAATTAGTTTCTAATAAACAAAGCAAGCAGCCCTTTGATCCAAAACTTAAAACACATGCATTAATTAAGAAAAAAGCGATGCAGAATTTGTTAATGATCTACCCCATGGGTGGCACAATAGATGGGGTTCAGGGTGATCATATTTTATTAGCTCCGCCATTTATTATTAACCAAGATCATGTCGAAATGGTTGTAGAGCGCCTGACTAAATCAATCGAGGTGGTGTTGCGTGACAATATTTAAAAAAAGGGGGGGGTGCTTCGACTCCGCTCAGCAGAACTGCCATCTAATAGCCGTAGCACCAAATGGTGCGCGTAAGATGTTAACTGACCATCCTCAGATTCCTTTAGATGTAAGCAGTATTGCCAACACAGCTAAAGAATGTCTTGCCGCTGGCGCATCGATGATTCATCTGCATGTTAGGGATGAAAATGGTGAGCATAGTTTATCTGTTGATTTATACAAGCAAGCAATAGACGAAATAAATAAAGCCACAGATAATGGAATATTTATCCAAGTCACTTCTGAGGCGGTTGGCCAATATACCGCGATAGAGCAGTTTGCAATGATCCATGCGTTAAAACCTGCTGCGGTATCGATTGCACTAAGAGAGATAAAATCATTGGATGAGAAAATTATCAGCCATCATTTTATTAAAATGCGCCAAGCAAAAACCTCACCGCAACTGGTTCTCTATAATCAGACAGATTTGTCACTTTATATGGATTGGTTAAACCGTGGAGTGATTTCAGGAAAGGCTTTTCCTCTGCTATTTGTGATTGGAAAAGAACAGCCCGAAGGTAGCTTTGATAATACTATTTTGAGGAACGAATTTTTTAGTGATATTCCAAATGCAAGTTGGATGGTGTGTGCCTTTGGTGAAAATGAATTTCAAGCAGGAAAACTAGCCACAGAAATAGGCGGTTTGATTCGACTTGGGTTTGAGAATAACTGCCTGTTGGATAATGGCATGACTGCAGCCTCCAATGCTAAAATAATTGAGCAAATGGCCAAACATTTATCAACTAACAACCTCAATTTAGCAGACCTAGAACAGACGAAAGAATTAATGAGACCAGACTGGTAATGACTCATATTAAACAAGCCTTGTGGGAGCCTACGCAGCGTCAAATCGATGTTGCCAATGTCACGAAATTCATTCATGAAATAAATACGGTTTACGCTAAGCAAATAACGGGGTTCTCTGAATTACATGAATGGAGTATCAATCAGCCAGAAAAATTCTGGTCTCATCTGTGGCGGTTTGCCAATGTAATCGCGGATAAAGGCATAAATGTTTTAGAGAACAAAGAGCAAATGCCTGGTGCACTTTGGTTTTCTGATTCCAAAATAAATTTTGCTGAAAACCTTTTGCAATTTGTGAATAAAACACCACAGCAAGATGCCATTGTTTTTCGCGGGGAAGATAAGATAAAGCGAGACTTAAGCTTTTCTGAATTAGAAAAACAGGTTGCCAGCATGGCACAATTTCTTCGTAAAAAAGGGGTGGTTGAAGGAGATATTGTGGCGGCTTATCTACCCAATATGCCTGAAGCTGTTGTCGCTATGTTAGCGACTGCGAGTATTGGCGCCATCTGGACATCTTGCTCTCCAGACTTTGGTGTGCAAGGTGTTTTAGATCGTTTTGGTCAGGTTAAACCCAAAGTATTAATCACTGCAAATGCTTACTTTTATAATGGAAAAACACATAATTGTTTAGAAAAAGTGGCTGAGGTTCTGGAGCAGTTGATGTCTATTCAAGCACTAATTATTGTGCCGTATGCTTCTGATGCTACTTTGAATGGTGCCACTTTATATCCTCAAATACTGACTGAATATGTTGATGCACCTTTAGAGTTTACCCGTGTGAATTTTAACGCACCACTTTATATTATGTATTCATCAGGAACAACGGGTGTACCCAAATGTATTGTGCACGGTGTTGGTGGTACTTTATTGCAACACCTAAAAGAGCATTTGCTTCATGTCGATTTAAAACCTGCGGAACGCATTTTCTATTTCACTACTTGTGGCTGGATGATGTGGAATTGGCTCGTGAGCGCCTTGGCAACTGGCGCAACATTGATGCTTTATGATGGTTCGCCATTTTATCCTAACGCTCATTGTTTATTGGATTATGTTGAGCAGGAAGATATTAATGTTTTTGGTACATCGGCAAAATATATTGATGTTTTAAGAAAGGAATCTATCGACTTTAGTGCTTCGTATAAATTAAAAAATTTAAAAACGATCTTATCGACAGGCTCAGTATTAGTGCCTGAAAGTTATGATTATGTTTATGAGAATATTAAAGCAGATGTCTGTCTTTCATCCATTTCAGGAGGGACTGATATTGTCTCCTGCTTTGCACTTGGCTCAGCGATACTTCCTGTTTATCGTGGTGAATTACAATGTAAAGGTCTGGGTATGGATGTACAGGTTTGGGATGATTCAGGGCAGCAGGTCAAAAATGGTAAGGGAGAGTTGATTTGTGCGCGTCCGTTTCCCTCTATGCCCATTTATTTTTGGAATGACTCTGAAAATAAAAAATATCAGAGTGCTTATTTTGCAAAATTTAATAATATTTGGTGTCATGGCGATTATGTTTTAGAAACTGATAACGGTGGTTTAGTGTTTTATGGACGATCCGATACGATATTAAATCCAGGAGGTGTTCGTATTGGTACGGCTGAAATTTATCGGCAAGTTGAAAAGCTAGATGAAGTGCAAGAATCCATCGTGATTGGTCAAAATTGGCAGGGTGATGTTAGGGTTATTTTATTTGTGAAACTTACAAGTGACTTGCGCCTAGATGATTTGTTAGTGACTAAAATCAAATCTCAAATAAGAAGCAATACGACACCTCGGCATGTGCCAGAAAAGGTTATACAGGTTGCTGATATTCCAAGAACCAAGAGTGGCAAAATTGTTGAGCTAGCTGTTAAAAATATGGTTGAAAATAAAGCTGTCACCAATATAGAGTCTCTTGCTAACCCAGATGCATTAAGTTTTTACAAGAATATAGAGGGGCTTTTAGAGGAGAATTAATTAATCCTGAGTGTAGAAATTAGGTAATACCTTGATTTATAAAGGCTATCAATTTAGAATCAGACTACAATAATGGAATTAATAATACCTTAGACACGCTAGGTGCTCTTGGGTAAACACAAAGGAGTTACAAGATGGCAGATGTAGAAAGTGCAGTAGCAGATGTAAAAAAATATGATAGTGGTGCAGATGAAGCATTAATTACTGCTGTTTTTAAAGGCTTAGGTCCTGCGGTTCATAACAAAGACGCTAGTTTAGTTTCATGTTCTGATCCAGCTGAGCTTGATACAGTAAAGAAAAATTTCTTGATCAAAAAGCTTGGCATGACTGATGGGCCAGAGCTTGACGCAGCAATCAAAGAAGTTTGCGAGACTTTAAAAGAGACTCGCCAAAAGTCACGCGTAACATTCTATTACCTACTGACTAAAAAGTTTGGCAAAGAATCAGTTTATGCCTAACCCTACCTTTTGTTAAAGGTTGGGTTAACAGGAGGCATTGGTTGCGGTAAAAGTACCGTAGCCAATGCCTTTTGTGATTTAGGGGTAAGCATAATCGATGCTGATAAAATCTCTAAAAATATTGTCAACGCGGGACAGCCAGCGTTGCTAGAAATAGAACAAACGTTTGGTAAAAGTATCATTTTATCAAGCGGCGAATTAAACCGAGAAAAGCTAAAGAAAATCATCTTCGCAGATTCGACTGCCTTGGAAAAATTAGAACGAATTCTTCACCCTGTTATTCGCCAAGAAATTACAAAGCAGATGGCAGAGCATCAAAAAGAATCTTATATAATTGTTGATGTACCATTACTAGTAGAGAAAGAGTATCAGTCTCTTTTTGATAAAATAATCGTTGTTGATTGCACCCCAGAGCAACAAATCGAGCGTGTCCTTAAACGTGATGAAATGACTGAAAATGACATTGTGAAAATAATTAAGGCGCAAGCAGACAGAGATTACCGTAAGCGTTTTGCTACAGATATAATAGATAATTCAAAGAGTATTGAGCATGTTAAAGCTCAAGTTAGTGCTTTGCATGATGCTTTCCTTAAGCCCTAATGAGCTTGTAAAGTAATGGCATCCCCCCCTTTTTTTGATAATTGATATGCTTTGTGCATGGAGAATGAAATGGATACAACATTCCAAGGTTCTGATGGCAAAACGCGCTGTTACTGGTGTGAAGCTACTCAGGAATATATTAATTATCATGATGATGAGTGGGGCTTTCCTTCAGGCGAAGACTTTCATTTATTTGAGAAGTTAAGTTTGGAAAGCTTTCAATCGGGCTTAAGTTGGCGAACCATTCTTGTTAAGCGTGAAAATTTTCGCACCGCATTCGATAAATTTGATTTTAATATCGTCGCAGGCTATGCCGAAAAAGAAGTGGAGCGTCTGTTAAATGATGAGGGAATTGTTCGTCACCGAGGTAAAATAGAGGCGACGATTAATAACGCAAAGGTGGCTCAAGAATTAGTAAAAGAAAATGGCTCATTGGCTGCTTTTCTTTGGCAGTATGAACCCAAGGTACAACTATCGGTAGATTTAGAAGTCGCTTCAACATCTGATGAGTCAATTGCCTTATCGAAAGATTTAAAGAAACTTGGTTGGAAATTTCTTGGGCCGACAACGGCCTACGCTTTCATGCAATCAGTGGGTATGGTTAATGATCATTTTGTTAGTTGTGTGACGCAATCAAAAGTTGAAAGCGCACGAAATAGTTTTAAAAGACCTTCGGCTAAATAGGCAGCAGCTCTATTTTTTACCTGTAGGGTTATTAGCTCTAAGGATGATTCGGGCGATCCATTCGATTGGCTTTAATAATATAAAACTCACACTAGCCAGCAAGGGATTATTTATATGGTTTGCTAGTTTTCTTCCCCAGATATTATAAAAACGTCTGAATCTTATATGTGAATATGGCGCTTTTTCTCGCCAAAGTTTTTCAAACGCCCAGAAGTGAATCATCTGCTGAGAGACATTTATCGAATTACCTTTATGTTGATAATTAATCGGCTTTCCTACAATAAAAGGAAGTCCGTTGGATGATGCGGTTGCAATAAAACAGTCGGGCGTGAACTCTGGCAATTTTAAATACTCAACCTTTGCCTGATAAGTAGCATACCCCCAAAAAGGCAGTTGGCTAATAGCAGCAAATAGGTAAGAAACTTTATTCAGCTTACTTTGCTTAAATAAACGCCAAAATCGTATGGCGTACCATATTGGTATGTAAACAGGGTTGGCTACCAACGCCATTAGGATGCCTTCAGAGCCTCGTTGGCCGAAGCTAATCAAGCCATAAATAGACATGGTAATACTGAGGACTAAACCAGAAAACAAGCCAAGCATGATCCAATAGCGGTCAACGTTTTTTGGGTGTACTACTTCTGTCGTGTAAAGTGCTGCTATTGCCCATAAGATAAAAGGTGCTAGGTATATTTTGGTTAGTATAAATAGGTCAAAAGCCCCTAATTTAGCTTCACTTTTTGATTCTGGACTCATAATCGTTGAGACCAAATAAATGAAAAGTGGAATTAATACTATAACGCCTACAAGGAATAAATTAATTATCAATTTAGCCAGTGTGAAGTCTTTACGTATCGGCAAATAAATCATTAATACCGTTATCACTGCAAGGACGCCGAAAGCGATGTAAGCAGGCATTGGAAAGGCGAAATACACGGTAGATATCATCTACTTTGCATTTAGCTCTTTAGCAACCGCATTAATATGCTCAGCCGCTTCTTTTGCTACTGCTTTTACGGTAGCGTTGTCTTCAAGACCTAATACGGTTTCTGGCTCCATAAAATGAAAGTGTGTTTCGCCATCTTCTTCCCTAACAACGATGGTGCAAGGAAGTAGCGCACCTGATTTTGGCTCTGCTTCAATCAATCTTTTGGCTAACCCTGGGTTACATGCGCCGAGGATTCGATAAGGTGAGATATCTTCGTCCAGTTTATTTTTAATGGTTGCTTGGACATCGATTTCACTGACAATTCCTAGTTTGTATTTCATACAAACTTCTTTTAATACTTCTATAGCGGGTTCGATGGATTGTTTGATACTTGCGTTGATGGTGTAAGACATTTTTAGTTACCAGTTAGAAAACGGGTGAAGAATAATACGTTTAGTTAGTCTAAGCTATAGCTAAAACCCTTATATTGGACTAACCAATAAACTCGATTGGCTCTAGTGTAGATGGGTTTTTCTGGTGATAATCGAAACACGTGTCAGAATTTAAATCAGGAGTGTCACTGATGAATAAAACAAGTGAGTTAATCGCAAGACGAGAAGCAGCAGTATCTTCAGGTGTTGCGCATGTCCATCCAATATTTGCAGAGCGTGCGCAAAATGCAGAAATTTGGGATGTAGATGGAAAACGTTTTATTGACTTTTCATCGGGTATTGGGGTTGTTAATACAGGACATTTACACCCAAAAGTAAAAGCTGCGGTAGCTGCTCAATTAGAAAATTTTTCACATACTTGTTTTCATGTTGCGATGTATGAAGGCTATGTTGAATTAGCCGAGCGCTTAAATAGGCTTGCCCCTGGTGATACTAGAAAGAAAACACTGCTGATTAACTCAGGCGCAGAAGCCGTTGAAAATGCGATTAAGATTGCTAGAAAATATACGGGACACACAGGCATTATTGCTTTTAACGGGGGCTTTCATGGGCGAACACTTTTAACCATGAGTTTGACAGGAAGAGTGGTTCCTTATAAAGCAGGCTTTGGTCCCTTTGCTCCAGAAATATTTCATGCCCCTTTTCCTAATGAGCTACACGGCATTAGTGTTGATGATGCCTTGAAGGGGCTGGAACAGTTATTTAAAAGTGATATTGAAAAAGAGCGTGTCGCAGCATTTATTATCGAGCCTGTGCAAGGAGAGGGTGGGTTTTACCCTGTGCCTCCCGAGTTTATGCAAGCACTCAGAGATATTGCTGATGAAAATGGCATTGTGATTATTGTTGATGAGATTCAGTGTGGTTTTGCGCGAACGGGTAAAATGTTTGCAATTGAGCACTCAGAAATTGAGCCAGATTTAGTGGTTATGGCAAAAGGTTTGGCAGGTGGCTTCCCATTATCTGCATTGGTGGGAAAAGCTGAAATTATGGATGCTGCTCCTGCTGCTTCTCTTGGTGGAACCTATGGTGGCAATCCTATTGCCTGTGCTGCAGCTAATGCTGTTTTGGATGTGATGGAAGAAGAGAACCTCCCTGCAAGAGCCGCTGAAATGGGTGTGCATATGAAGCAACGATTAAATAAAATGGCTAAGAAATTTAATTTCATTGCGGATGTTAGAGGGATGGGTTGTTTAGTCGCAATAGAGCTATGTGAAGAGGGTGATTTACAAAACCCCTCACCAGAAAAAACTGCCGTCTTGCAAGCCTGCGCGCGCGATAAAGGTTTGCTTCTGCTATCTTGTGGGCCCAATGGCAATGTTATTCGCTTCCTACCTCCTTTAACAACTGAGCAGGAAATATTGGATGAAGGTCTGGATATTTTAGAGGAGTGTTTAGGGCTGCTATAAAGTCACGAGACCTGATTGCAATTGTGTAAAAACAGGGGGGGTGCTTCGACTCCGCTCAGCAGAACTGCCATATGAGAGGTGAAGGATTTATTCGTGTTTAGCTATTATGGCTAAAGTCCCTTATATCTACTTTATTAAATAGTAGTTGTTGATTTATAAAGAATATTTTAGAGTAAGCATTACACTTCTGTTGGTGAAGATTTTTAATGTCTCAACACTTTCGTATTTTAATAGTCCTAATTATATTCTTTAGCTTTAGTGTTAAAGCGTTGGCTACGCCTGCAGTGACGCCAACTTGTCCTGTGGGACAGACTCAAGAATTAAATTTGAATCTAAGTACCTATGACACGACTGGCTATAATAGCTATCCTTCAAATCATGCTCAATATGATACTTTAAAAGCAAATTATGCAACTCCTGCTACTATTTTTGGCTCAGGTAGAGTTGCTAATATTAATGGTTCAGGGAATCCTTATGGTGCGAATAATAATTATCTAAGTATTTTCACAGGTTATATAGAAGCACCAACTACGGGTGTGTACGGAATAGGTATTGATGGTGATGATGCAGTTGAAGTCATTATCGATGGTGTCACTATAACAGGTTGGTACGGTGGTCATGGTCGTGCAGGTTCGGCACAATTCACGGTAAATGTGAATTTAGATGCAGGATATCATGATATAGAATTCAGGCATCAAGAAAGAGGTGGTGGAGATAATTATTACCTTTATTGGAGAAAGCCTGGGGATGCTGGGTTTAGTATTGTTACGCCAGCGAACTTATCTAGCTGTCGTGCTCCTTTAGTTTTAATTCCATCAATTACACCTACCTGTGCTGCGCCTGATCCACAACTACAATTAAGTACCTACGATACGACGGGGTATAACACTTATCCGAGTAATCATAGCCAATATAATACACTGGTGAGTAATTATGCTATTCCTGCGACGTTATTTGGCTCGGGTTTAGTGAGTACTATTAATGGTTCTGGAAATCCATATGGAATTGATACTAACTATTTGAGCGTTTTTAATGGTTATATTCAAGCGCCTGTTGATGGTGAATATCGAATCGGGATTGATGGTGATGATGCAGTCGAAGTCATTATTGATGGCACCGTTGTTACTGGCTGGTATGGTGGTCATGGAAGGGCTGGGTCTGCTCAGTTTATTACAACAATTAATCTACAAGCAGGTTTTCACGATATAGAATTCAGACATCAAGAAGGTGCAGGCGGAGATAATTATTATCTTTACTGGCAAAAGCCTTCAGATGCAGGTCAGGCCATTGTTTCCGCCGCTAATTTATTTCATTGTCCTTTAGCAGCAAATATCAGCTTGGCAAAAAGCAGTAATGTATTGACTGATCCAATCAATGGTTCCACAACTCCAAAAGCAATTCCAGGGGCAATTATTGAGTACACGCTAACAGCGACTAACTCAGGTAGCGCAGCGGCAAATAATAATGTGATTCGTGATTCACTCGATGCCATTATCACAACACAACAGTCTGCCAGTTGGGCGAGTGGGTTTATGACGATTAAAAGCCCTAATCTATATGGTGGAGCAAAAACAACGCTGACCGATAGCGTGGATGGTGATGAGGGTCGATTTATTGACACAGCGGGAAATCGTGAACTAAAGGTTGATTGTGGCACCCTTGCTACAGGTCAAAGTTGTATAGTGACTTATCGTATTATTGTGAACTAAATGTTCAGAGATTAATTCTTAGCCTCCTTACAATTATAAAAAAAAGGGGGGGGTGCCATTACTGCCCTTACTTATAGTTTTCATTGTTTTTTGCTACATCTCACGTGCAAAGCGTTCTATCTACAGTATAATCCCGCCTTTGATCTTTTTACTCATAGGCTTTACCAAACATGTCTAAGCAGTACGATACATCCACTTTTCAAGGTTTAATTTTTGCGTTGCAAGATTATTGGGCAAAACAGGGTTGTGCCATTTTACAACCCTACGATATGCCAATGGGCGCAGGTACGGATAACCCAAATACGTTTCTTCGCGCGATAGGTCCAGAGCCTTGGAATGCCGCATTTGTGCAACCCTCACGCCGTCCTACCGATGGTCGCTATGGTGAAAACCCTAATCGTCTACAACGCTTTTATCAGTTTCAAGTCATTATGAAGCCTTCTCCTTTGGAGATTCAAAACCTTTATCTTGGCTCACTTGAGGCTTTAGGTTTTGACCCGCTAGAGCATGATATTCGTTTTGTTGAAGATAACTGGGAGTCGCCAACCTTAGGTGCTTGGGGCTTGGGTTGGGAAGTGTGGCTGAATGGCATGGAAGTAACGCAGTTCACCTATTTCCAGCAGATTGGTGGGCTTGAATGTAAACCTGTGATGGGTGAGTTAGCTTATGGGCTGGAAAGACTTGCGATGTATTTGCAGGAAGTTGAAAATATTTATGATCTTGTTTGGGCAGTTGATCCAACGGGTAATAAAGTCACCTATGGTGATGTTTATCAACGTAATGAAGTTGAGCAGTCTACCTATAACTTTGAAAAAGCCAATGTTGAAGAATTATTTCATCACTTTGATGCCGCAGAAAAAGAAAGCAAGGCACTAACCGAAGCGGGCTTGCCCTTACCTGCTTATGAACAAATGCTCACGGCATCGCATGCGTTTAATTTACTGGATTCACGCCATGCAATTTCTGTAACTGAAAGGCAGCGTTATATGTTGCGGGTGCGTGGGCTATCTCGTGCTATTGCACAGAGCTATTATGATTCCCGTGAAGCCTTAGGCTTTCCACTGGTTAAAGAAACGCAAAGTGCTAAAAAAGGGGGGGGTGCCATATGAAAACCGTCATGAATACAGACTTGCTTATCGAGATCGGCACAGAAGAGCTTCCGCCAAAAGCCTTACAAGTACTTTCGAATGCATTTACAAATGGGGTAGTTGCAGGTTTAAAAGACGCCTCATTAGTGGCTGAAGAAGTTATTTCTTATGCCGCGCCCAGACGTTTAGCTATCTTGCTAAAAGGCATTCCAACAAAACAACAAGATCAATCTGTGGAGCGCAAAGGCCCTGCAAAAAAAGCTGCCTTTGATGCGGATGGTAACCCTACCAAAGCGGTTGAAGGTTTTGCCCGTTCATGTGGTGTTGAACCGCATGAGCTAGAAGAAATAGAAACACCCAAAGGCACTTGGCTAGTTTTTAAGCAAGATGTGGCAGGTAAGCCGACCAGCGAATTAGTGCCTGAAATTGTTAGTCAATCGTTGGCTAAATTGCCCATTCCAAAGCGCATGCGTTGGGGAGCGAGTGATATTGAATTTGTTCGTCCTGTTCACTGGATAGTGATGATGCTCGGCGATCAAGTGATTCAAGGAGAAGTCCTTGGTGTAGCTTCTGGAAATACCACTCAAGGACATCGCTTCCACCATCCTGAGACTATTACAATAGATAATGCCTTATCTTATGCTGATCAATTGCGTGATCCTGGGCATGTTATTGCGAGTTTTACAGAACGACGCGATGAGGTGAGAAAGCAAGCCGAAGCTTCAGCAAAAGAGCTTGGTGGAGTGGCGCATATCGAAGAGGCTTTATTGGATGAAGTGACGGCGTTGGTTGAATTACCGATTGCAGTGAGTGGAAGTTTTGGTGAAGAGTTTTTAGATATTCCTCAAGAATGTTTGATTACAAGCATGCAAGATCACCAGAAGTATTTCCCTGTGGTTGATAATAATGGCAAGTTACTGCCGTACTTTATCACCACAAGTAATATTAAAAGCTCCAACCCAGATGCTGTTCGCCAAGGCAATGAACGTGTTATTCGCCCACGTTTTAGTGATGCTAAATTTTTCTGGGATCAAGATTGTAAAGTGACTTTAGAGTCACGTCGTGACACCACCAAGAAAATAGTCTTTCAGGAAAAACTGGGAACACTGTATGAGAAAACAGAACGTGTTGCCAAACTCGCTGGTTTTATTGCCGATGAATTAGGTGCTAATAAGCAAAATGCTATGCGTGCTGCTGAGTTATCAAAATGTGATTTAAGTAGTGAGATGGTCAATGAATTTGCTGAATTACAAGGCATTATGGGGCGCTATTATGCTCATAAAGATGGTGAAACCAGCGATGTTGCCAATGCCATGCATGAGCAATATCAACCGGGTTTTGCGGGTGATGTTATTCCCGCAGGTGAAACAGGTAAGATACTTTCTCTAGCCGATAAAATAGATACTTTAATGGGAATATTTGCCATTGGTATGAAGCCTACAGGAAGCAAAGATCCCTTTTCTTTGCGCCGTGCGGCATTAGGTGTATTGCGGATTATTATTGAAGGTAATCTGAATCTTGACCTAAAAGCTTTACTCGACCAAGCAGCCAAAGGTTTAACAGATAAGGTTGATGCAAGTGAGACGGTAAATGATGCCTTTGCCTATATCATGGAGCGTTTACGTGCTTATTATAAAGATCAGAATATTGATGCAGAGACCGTTGAAGCAGTAGCAAGTTTACGCCCGACTCAGCCTTTAGACTTTGATCATCGAGTTAAAGCCGTGGCTAAGTTTAAAGCATTAGCAGAGGCCGAATCACTTGCTGCTGCGAATAAACGTATTAGTAATATACTCAAAAAAGTAGAGGGAGAAATTGTAAATAATATTGATCAATCTCTCTTTAAAGAGCCTCAAGAAGAAGCCTTATATAAAGCAGTTCAAGCACAACAAAAAATCGTAGCACCACTTTTTCTAAAGGGTGATTACTCGGCCGCGTTAACATCATTAGCAGGATTACGAGATGATGTAGATGCCTTTTTTGATGGTGTCATGGTAATGGCAGATGATGAGGCTTTAAAGAACAATCGTTTAGCGTTGTTATCTGAGTTGCGTGGTTTGTTTTTGAATATTGCTGATTTGTCAAAACTGTAAATTATTATTTATGGGTGTGGGTGCATACGGTCGATTAATATAAGCCGTTTAAGTTAAAATGACACTTTGTAAGCTTGAATCGACGCAATATCTAAGGTGGGTGGAGTAACTGGGATTAGCTTGATATTCTTTACTGAAGTTAAGCACATTGGCTTAAAGAATTCACCTTCATCTCAGGGAATGCTTGCTAGAAAAAAATATGCCCTTTTGCCGGGGAGAGCAAAAGGGCATGGGGTTGAGACTGGTAGTTATTTTATTTTTATTAATTAACTAAACTACTCTTCGCCTCAGGGGCTTGCTAAAAAATTCCATTTAACTGTAGAATTATTATTATTTAAATAATCCATGTTGTTATGCTTAAGGTAATGCAATCGCAATGCCAACTTTCCGTTATATTAAGTAGGTCATTGATATTATTATCAAAAATAATTTATTGGAGTTTTGTCTAAAATAGAATAAGTCGTATTTTACTGTCATAAACTGACAAATTACTGACGCGAATGTCATGTTTAGACTTATTGATTGCTAGAGACTGTTTGTGAATTCGAGAAAGTGAGTTCAATTATCAAAAAACAGGGGGGGTGCCATCTTTAGGTTTATTCAGGATATTAATAATCCTGCGATACTAATTGCAATATAGTTGTGTGAGATTTATCTTTTTTGTTAACTCACTAGGAGGTCATTCCTCAACTTTTGCACCGGGTATAATTCGTCCGTATGATTTACAGCGAATACCGCTGCGAATAATTTTGGCGGGGTTTCCACCAATGATTGAATGTGAGGGCACATCTTTTGTGACTACAGCGCCTGAGGCAATGACAACCTCATCACCAATTGTAATATCTGGCATGATGATTGCTCCGCAACCAACAAAACAACGTTCACCTATAACCGTTCTTATATTACTTCCAGCACCATAGCGCTCTGTCGCCCAGTCATGTGCGAGTATGGTGACATTAAAAGCAACCACGGTATCTTCACCAATAACAACACCCTTAGGGTTGGTTTTATCAACAAAGTTTTTAAATGAGATACGAACGCTAGGATGTAAGTTCATACCGTAGACTTTACGGAAATACCAAGTGTGTACCCAAACAGCTGAGTGACGGAATTTTACAAACCACATAAACATGCGGTTGCTCATAAAGCGTGGTTTCATAGTGATTTATTATTTATATAAAAAAGTAGCAAAAAAGGATAACAGTTCTAATTTAGAATTACACCTCAAACCATATGGCGAATGATTCCAGCTGTGAAATGTGAAGCAACTTTTTCAATAAAGCGTGGGAAGTCAATGTGAGAATCCTCGTTGGCTTTATCAGAAATTATACGAATGACAATAAAGGGTAAGCCATATTCATGTGCAACTTGAGCTACTGCGGCGCCTTCCATTTCAACAGCAAGTAATTCTGGTAAGGCTTTGAGTAGCTCTTGTTGTTTTTCAGAAGAGTTGATAAATTGATCACCGCTGGCGATTAAACCGTTATGAATACTGGGTGTTTCAATATTTAAGTATGCTAATTCTTCTTTTTTTACATCTGTTTTGATGTCATCTGTTAAATACTTTTGGACGGCATTATTTGCCTTTTGTTGCATTGATTGTGAAGAAGGGATTTCAGTAAGTGATAGCAGTGGGATTTCAAATCGCTTAATCCCCAAAACATCTGCACAGTCCATATCGTGTTGCACAAAAGATGTGCCTATGACTATGTCACCGATATTAAGGTGGCTTGGGATTGCGCCCGCTACACCAGTGAATATTAGTTGCTTGATGGCATAGCGTTCAATTAGCATGGTGGAGGTTGTAGCGGCAGCGACTTTGCCCCAGCCAGAGAAAACTACCACTACTTTTTGATTATTTAAGTAGCCAGAATAAACTTTCTTCCGAGCAACTTTTTCTTCTGATACATTTTCCAATAGTGCCACGATACGATTTAATTCTTCGTGCATGGCCGCCATAATACCAATCATTTTTATGCCTTGAAGCTAGGTGCTCTTGGACTCGAGATACTCCTCATAACTACCCGTATATTGAACTATCCCCTCGGGTGTCATTTCAATTATTCGTGTTGCCAATGAGCTTACAAACTCGCGGTCATGGCTGACGAAGAATAGGGTGCCTGGGTAATTATCCAGTGCCAAGTTAAGTGACTCGATAGATTCCATATCTAAGTGATTGGTTGGCTCATCCATTAATAGGATGTTGTTTTTTTGTAACATAAGCTTGCCAAATAACATTCGACCCTGCTCACCACCCGAAATAACTTTTACCGATTTTTCACTGTTGTGTTTTGAGAATAATAAACGTCCTAAAACAGAACGGATTGATTGCTCATCATCCTCTTCATTTCGCCATTTACTCATCCAATCGTACAGGTTTTCACCATCTTCAAAGTCATGTGCATGGTCTTGCGCATAGTAACCAAGTGTTGCATTTTCTGACCATTTGACAAAACCGCTGTCGGGTTTTATATCTTGCGCGAGTGCACGTAGTAATGTTGTTTTACCAATTCCGTTAGGTCCAATAATAGCGATACGCTCGCCAACCTCTACCATTAAGTCGATGTCTCGAAAGACTGGTTCATCATAGCTTTT
>CAZWEA010000073.1:0-16084 GCA_964632635.1 uncultured Cocleimonas sp.
TAACAAAACTGGGAAATAATGGATACTAGAATCACAATCAGATTTTTAACAATCTGTACAACCTTATTGATTCATATGAATAGTTATTCTTTTTGTGGCTTTTATACCGCTTCTGGCTTGTAGAGTATTATGATTCTACGCCATGTCCACCAAAGTATTAAATACCACTAGAGAGCGTATGAACCTAGTAAAACATAAACAAAGCAAACCAAGTTTGGGGAATCAAAGTACTGGTGCTAATCTGATTAAGCCTTAATTTCTATGCATGTCATGGCAATAGTCATTGTTTTTATGCTATAAAGGTCGGCGATAATTTTGATAAATTAAATCATGTAAGGAGGTGATAATGAATATTTTAGCTTTTGGTCCAAATGGTAGTGGTAAAGGTACGCAGGGTTCGATTGTAAAAGAGAAATATGGTATGGATCATATTGAATCTGGTGCAATTTTTCGTGAGCATATTAAAGGTGGTACAGAGCTTGGTATGAAGGCGAAGGCTTTTATTGATAGTGGTGACCTTGTACCTGACGAAATTACGATTCCAATGGTTTTAGAAACCTTAGGAAACTCTAAGGAAAAAGGTTGGTTACTGGATGGTTTTCCTCGTTCATTAGCCCAAGCAGAAGCTTTGGATAAAGCATTGAATGAATCTGGTATGGCACTCGATTACGTTTTAGAGATCAACTTAGATCGTGAGATAGCAAAGGAACGCATTATGGGTCGTCGTTTGTGCGCGAACGATAATAATCACCCGAATCATATTGCTTTTGATGCGATTAAACCGGTTGAAAAAGATGGTGAATTAGTTTGTCGTGTTTGTGGTGGTGAGCTTTCAGCTCGTGCTGATGATCAAGATGAAGATGCAATCAATAAACGCCATGATATTTATTATGATGATGATACGGGCACGATGGCAGCTGTGAATTACTTTAAGGATAAGAGTTCAGCGAAGGTTATTGCTGTAGATGGTTCACAAGCTATTGATACAATTTCAGAAGAGATTATGAGTCAACTTAGCTAGGTTTAGAGTTAAATTCGAAGTGAATCGTAATAATATTACGGTTCACTTTTTTGCATGTTCTATGCGTGTCGAGGCTTCTCACGGTCTTGCCAAGAAATATAGGCATCACTGCCATTTTCAGAGTTTTCTTGTCGCTTCTTTCTTTTAGAAAAAAGTTTAAACAATACAAAGAAAAGAATAAATGCATTTAAGGTACTACCTACCACAATCCATTGTTCTTTTAATAAATTGATCCAATAATTTCCTGATTCATTTGCAGAGTTATTGAGTTTTCTTTGATGATTAATCGCTGCATTTGAAGGTTTTGTCGGTAGCATACTTAGTGTTTCAGAAGTCAAGCCAGTAAGAGTGGCTTTTGCTGTTTCTGTTGAATTGTTGGCTGATGGTAGAGCTGTATTCTTTTTTGAACTGAGCAAGGACACTTCCTTTAAGTCATTCTTTGTGTATGCATCATAACTATTATTTGCTACTAAAGCCTCCTTTGTTGTACTTGGATTTAAAACTACCTGAGCTTCTACAGGTGTAACAGAATTTTCAACAACCTGAGTTTCAACAGGCATAACAGCGTCTTCAATAACCTGAGTTTTTACAGGCGTAGTAACGGTGTCTTCAATAACCTGAGTCTGAACTGGTTTAACAGTGTCTTCAACTACCAGAGCCTCGACAGGCGTGATAACACCTTCTGTGATAGCTTTAGGCTCTTCCTTAATAATATTCTCTATACTTTCAAGCTGTTTTGTTTCACTTAGGTTTATTGTAAGAGTTTCTGTATCAACGATGATATCAGTAGTTTCTTCTTTAACTCCTTCAGCTTCAACAATGGTTTGAGTTTGGTTTACATTCTGGTCTTTATCAACTTCTTTAGCCACATCAATTGGTGCTTGTTTTGGCTCTGAAAGAAGTTGATTCATCAGTTGTTCGCGTATATCAGTTTTAGCCACTGCTTCTTCGGTTGTTGAAGCTATAATGCCACCTTCAATACTTTCTTTCATAGGTTCTTTGGTACTTGTCGGAGTGACATCTGGTTTTTGATTTTCACTAAGCACTGTTTCAGTATTATTGGTACTTTTAGCAACAATGACTGACACAGGCTTAGGCTTATTAAGGGTGACTTCAAAGTTATCAAAGCTTTTCAGGAGGTTGGCATTATTTTGACTTTGTTGCTTCATCATTGCCTGTGCAGTTTCCAATGACTGTTTCAGATCCATCACTAACTTATCATTATTACCGAGTTCTTTTTCGAGAACTTGAACGCGTTCATTTAAACTTGATAGCTTAATAATTTTAGTCATTAGCAGGGTATTTGATTTCCCAATTACTTTAAGACTATTTTGAATACTGCCCAAACGTTTATCAACCTTGTCTATCTTTGATTTTTTAGTTGTTGATCTTTTTTTAATAGATGCTACAACAGCCGCACTCGTTTCAGCGGGCACTGTTGTGGTTGACTCTTGTTTGAGGGTTATTGGGGTAGGTGTAGCTTTCTTAGTGTGTGTTTTTTGTTTGGCTAATTGTTGTTGATTTTTTAGCTGTGCTTTTTCACGTAATAACTTACGTAAACTTGCGACTTTACGCTTTGCTTTATTATGACTTCGTTTTGATAAGACTAATTGGCGGTAGGTTTTATTCCACTTTCTAGACTTATGCTTATATTTTCCTAGTCTCTTTTGTAACTTATTTACATTGGATTTTTGTTTTTTTACATTGCTTCTTGCACTTCTTAATTGAGCATTACTGACTTGAAAGAGTTTTAATTTATGTTCTTGTTGACGTAGTTTTTTTATAGCGTCTTTACTACTGGTTTTTGTGATTGTCTCATTGTTAGGTATATTTAATACCGTACCTGCTTTTAACAGGTTTATATTTCCCGAGGCAAAAGACTTTGGATTTGATTGAAATATTGCCAGTGTTAATTGGTGGATAGAAACCGACTTGTTATTAAGTCTTTTGGTGATCAGCCAAAGTGATTCACCTTTTTTTGTAGGGCCATATGTAGAGGTATCATTAGCATAGCTTACAGCAGATGAAGACAGATACACAAAAGCAGCTATTACTACTAACGACTTTTTCAGATAGTTAGATAACCGTAAAATAGTATTTGAGATGCTTTGTTTCACGGTAATGTAGACGTCCTTAATGAGCATTATATGTGGCTATAAAATAAGCTAGGTTGCTATATTTTTGATCAGGGTTGATCCATCATACCTTTCAGCTGGCTAAGGGTAAATAGAAACATTAACTTATTAAATAACAATTATTATTTAAGCATTTTCTTATAAATGAGAAACTCATATTAATTATTTACAATAATGTTTTGCTTAGATAACTTTACGCGTTAGCATTCGGTTATGCTAAATACTTCTATACCAAAATTTCAAATCAGAAATACACGACGTGCTTATTATTCATTGTGTAATGCCTTGGAAGATTTTAAAAAAGAACAACCTGATTCAAACTCAATCGAAAATGCAGTACAGCGTGGGCATTTTTTGCCAGAAGAAGATGACCGATTATGGTCTCGTGTTTCACGGTATCTAACAATTCGTAGTGGTTTCTGGGAACTTATTGATGAAATGTCTCATTATTTTTCAGATGATATACAAAATGTTAAAACTGAAGAAGATTGGATGTTTTTTTTATTTGGTTATGCTTCTTCTTGTCAGGTAGTCTCTATGGCACGTTTACTTGTCGATGTGCTAGCTAAAGATAAGTTGATACAACGTAAAATTAATGAAGGCTCACCACAAAATCGAATTCCTCGTAAAGTTTTCACAACAATTTTCTCTTCCCTTAGTGATACTGATAATGCAATCAAAATGCAATATATGATGAACTTTGTAGAGGCCAATAGAGATTATATAAACTCGCTAGATAAAGATCAGAATATTGGTGCAGTTATTCTAAGTTTGGATGACCTGGAATCTAATCTTCACACGAGTCAGTTGGCTTTTATAAAGCTAAGATTTTCTTATCTATGGCATGCAATTAAGAGGCGTTTTGCAGTATCTAAGCAAGCAACTTCATTTTTTGTTTTAGAGCAAGCAGGAAGAGTCATAGCGGATATTGGTGACCATCAAAACAAACGAGTCACTGAACAAATTCATGAAAAGATAACAACGTTATTATTACCTGGTGATGTGATTGTAACGCGTCATGATTTTGTTGCCAGTAATTTGTTTTTGCCAGGTTATTGGCCACATTGTGCTTTGTACATAGGTTCTGAACAGCAACGTGATGTTTTAGGCATTACTTTAGATAGTGAGATCTTAAAACGTTGGACTGACGATGTTCGTACCTTAGAAGCAAAAAAAGATGGTGTTCTATTTAGACCATCATCGGAAACCTTTGAAGTGGATGAGTTTGTCATTATTCGCCCACAATTAACTGATACACAATTGGTAGAAGCTTTAACGCGTGTGGTACAGCATGAGGGTAAAGGTTATAACTTTGATTTTGATTTCTTTCGCTCAGATCAACTCGTGTGTACCGAAGTTATCTATCGTGCCTTTGATAATATTGGTGATATTAAATTCACCTTGATAGAAAGAGCAGGGCGCTTGAGCCTATCCGCAGAAGATATTTTAGACCTTGCTGTTAAAAAACAAGGCTTTCAGGTAGTAGCTGCTTTTGGATTTAAAGGATGTAAGGATTCACTCATTACCGATGAATTTACAGCTGCTAAGTTATTGAAAGATAGTTACTAATTCATTGGTTCCTCATAGAAAATCTAAACAAAAGGCAAAGTTTTATGTCCGTGCCAAGGATTCCCTTGGTTCCACCATCGCTGCGCTATGGTGCCATAAATAGCTCTAAAGTCTGTGGTATGTTGAACATTTCCATTTGCATCTAAACGAGAAAAATCAGGGTGTTTACCATAAATCCCACCTCTAACTTTTCCACCTAAAATCATATGAGATGATGCCGTTCCATGATCTGTTCCACCTGCTCGATTTTCTTTGGCGCGCCGACCAAACTCAGAGTAGGTTACAACAAGTACATCATTCCATTTTCCTGCTTTTTGCATAGACTTCTGAAAAGAGGCTAAACCGTTTGCAAGGTGGTAGAGGCTGTTATCTTGAGCACCTCGTTGCCCTGCATGAGTGTCAAAACCATCTTGAGTGACTTTATAAACAGGAGAATCAATACCACTAATTATCATTTCAGCCACTGATTTTAGACTATGACCGAAAACACCTTTAGAGAAACCTACACCTGCTTGCTTTGGATGTTTCCCCATTTTTGTAGAAAGCTGTTCCCCGACACTAAACAGTTGATGTTGTATTTGACTAACATGAGCAATAGCAGGAGTTAGTTGGATCGGTTTAACATCATTGATACGTTTAATTTGGCTTAAAAATGTTTTAGGATCTTGCATTGTCACACAGTTTAACTGGCTACTTTGCAATGGTCCTAACTGGGCTTGCCCTTTGTTAAGGGCAATTCCGTGTAAACCTTTTTTGTACTTAGGTAATACACGTGAAAGCCAGCCATTACTAATAAATTGATTTGAATTGGAAGCAGAATCCCAGATGTCCATTGAACGAAAGTGGGATAAAACAGGGTGAGGATAGCCAACTCCTTGTATCCATGCCATTTGACCAGAATTCCAAATCGGCATCAAAGCTTTCATTCTAGGATGCAGACCGACTTCATCGTTTAAACCCAGCACCTGTCTTTGTTTGATAGCAATACGGGAGCGATATTGGTAATACAAATCATCTTTAAAGGGAACTAATGTATTGAAGCCATCATTTCCGCCTTTTAATTCTACCAGTACAACAATGCGTTGTTGACCATTGCCAGCACCCCAAAGTAGCTCCGGTGTTAATAAAGGTACTAGTCCAGCTGAGGAAATAATTCCAGAGTATTTTAAGAAGTCTCTACGATTCATGAAGAAGCCTTATACGTTGTTATAGTGAGTAGAGGGGGCTAGTTATTCTTATATGGCACCCCCCCCTTTTTTTGAAGATTGTAATGACTATCATGCTTAATTCACCTGAAAAGCTGGGTCTAAAACAAGTGCACGTGCTAAGCGTTGTTTACCAGGTTCTTTAGGAGGAGCTTGTAAAGCAGGAATAGCGAGTAGCCAATCATTCATTTGTTGCACGGTTATATTTGGCAATAGTTGGGCAACACCGCTTCTGTGCTTGCGTTCATTTAAGTTGCCGCGTGTTAGATTGGTCATCATTGAATTTCGCCTTAATAATGACTGTGTACTGACCCAGTCAGTACCACCTTCCCAGCCTTTAACACTGGGGTGCTCAAATACACCTTGACCCATAATATTTAAATTATGCGCCAAATCGGTATGAGCTGGAGAATAGGGTAATGCCCTTAAGGTGCCGATGGTTAAATCGATGGGAGACTTAATGAGCGCACCACGATGATGCTTTGCCCAAAAAACAGAACTATTTAACACGGCTTTTACGAGTGTTTGAATATCATAATTAGAGCCCCTAAATATCTGCGCCCATTGTTTAATAACGCGCATATCAGGTCGTGAAATACTGATAAATTCATGCCACATTTTGGTAGCGATGGTCTCTGCAGTACGTGGATGTTTAAGTATTATATTGATGATATCTTCACCATTAAAATTACCCCGTTTACCCAAGAATGTTTTAACACCGTTATCGTGATCTGCGGCACGAAATACAAAACGTCCCTGCTGATCATCGACTCCCCATCCAGTAAAGGCACGAGATGCTTCGCGCATGTCATTTTCACTATAATGTCCTAAACCAAGGCTAAAAAGCTCTAATAGTTCTCGGGAGAAGTTTTCATTAGGCTCTTCTTTGGTGCTAACGAAACCATCTAAATAGACTAACATAGCAGGGTCTTTAGCAATGGCGTGAAGCATTTGACCAAAGTTACCTAATGCATGTTTACGCAGTAATAAATTTTGTTGGTGCAACATATGAACTTGTTGCGTTTTAGCAATTGAAGATGGGAAGTGGTTATGCCAAAAAAGTGTCATCCGCTCAAGAAAAGGAGAGTTGGTTTTTAACAGATGCTTCACCCACCAATCTTGTAAATTTTTACCTTCAACACGAGAGATACGCATAATCATTTTTTTACGGCGCATATTATTACGCAAACTAAGCGTTTTACGCCAAGGTGTTAATTTTGGTGCCGCAGGTAAACGTGTATCTTTATTTTTTAGTAAATGATCAATGGCTTGTTGTCGAGTGAGTTTTTGAAAACGTTGAATTGTCTCCCATTCAGCCCCTATGCCTGTTCTTGATACAAGATGTCTCGCATCAATAAATCCTAGCCTTGCCATTGGTTTATAACCTTTTTTATTTACTGTTTAATTGTAAGTTATATGGAACATTTTTTCTAAAGATAGTTCCTCAAAATAGGTAAAAGGTAGAAGTTACGAGCGTGGTTTTATATTTTCAGGATCATAAAGCGCTCCATAACCGACAGCTTCAACTCTCATTTTATAAATCTCATCAAAGTAGTCCAGATCGAGTATTCGCCCAACTTGGCAATATTCATAGGGTAAATAAGCCAGTGCAATATTTTTACCAATACTTGGTCCATAAACAATACTGGTTGTATAAGAGCGTCGACCCTTGGAGTCTATGAGTGTCTTGCCAGTCTCAGGATCAATAATGGGACATGCGCCCATCGGATAGCGTTTAACACCCTCAGCATCAGTATTATCTACCATTGTTAAGGTACAAAGATAAGCGGGCTGATGCTCGCGGTCTCGTATTTTTAAATAACTTTGTTTGCCATGGAAGTCTGCTTTTTTAACTAGCTTACGTGCAAGATCTACTTCCATTAAATTATATTCAGTCAAAATGTCAGCATTTTGCAGGCGTAAACTTTTTTCTAGTCGGCGACTATTTGCATAGGTTTCAATACCCACTGGCAATACACCTTCAGCGTAAAGTGCATCCCAAACAGCGAGTCCATCATCTAATTCAAAGTGCAACTCCCAGCCTTGCTCTCCTACATAAGAAATACGAAAAGCTGAAATAGTTTTACCAGCGACTTGGATATCTTTAAATGAAACAAAAGGGAAGTTCTCATGACTTAATTCTTCAGGGCTATCTACTAATTTTTCTAGTGTCGTTCTCGCGTTTGGCCCCCATAAACCAATACAACCAAAATCACTAGAGCGATCGTTAATATTGAGTTGAGTATAGCCATGATCTTCAGCCAAACGTTTCATCCAGACAAAGTCTCGGGGGCCGTTATAGCCACCATCAATCACTCTGAAATGATTTTCATCTAAACGTAATACGGTTAAATCAGCACGAACTCCTGCTTGATGATCTAAGAAATGTGTATAAATACCTTTTCCAATGGGCGTATCACCAGCAACTTTTGCGACACAGAGGTATTCCATGAAATCTGCGGCATCATCACCCTTTACATCATAAACAGCAAAGTGGCATAAATTCACCATGCCTACCGACTCTGACATTTCTAAGTGCTCAGCATTGGATACGCGCCAGAAGTGCCGATTTTCCCATTCAACTTCACGCACAGGAACTTGGTCGGCATATTTTTCTAAAAGATGCTCATTGCTGGCATAACCATGGGCTCGCTCCCAGCCTGCGGCTTCCATAAAATAAGCTCCTAGTTCTTTTTCACGTTCCCAAAATGGACTACGACGAATATCTCGTGCTGCTGTATATGGCTCACGTTCGTGTACGGGTGGGTTATAAATTTTGAAGGCAGTCTCGTAACAACGATCTTCGATATACTGTTCTTCACACTGGAAAGGATAAAAACGTGCTAGATCAATGCTTGAATGATCAAACTGAGTGACTCCATCTGTCATCCAATCGGCTACAATTTTTCCGATACCAGGACCATCTTTAATCCAAACTGATTCGACATACCAAAGATTACGGACATTGGGTGATTCACCAATAGAGGGGCCGCCATCCGCAGTGACTTGTAGTAAGCCATTGAAAGAGAAACTTTCATCATAGCCTAGCTCACCTAAAATTGGAGTTAGTTCAATCGCACGTTCTAATGGATCCATTACCTGTTCAATATCAAGATCACGCATAGAGGGCGATAACCGGGCATCTTCTTTTTCTAATATATCGCGTGGGTGGCACATACGAGGATTTTTTTCTTCATAATACCCCCACTCAATTTGTCCACCTTCAGAAGTTGCTGGGTCACCTGTATCTCGAAGGTAAGCGGAGTTTCCTTGGTCACGTAATAAAGGATAGCCAATTTCTTTGCCTGTACCTTCAAATTCATTAAAGGGTTTAAAGAATGTGAGCGGATGATCAACAGGCATGATAGGTAAATCCTCACCTGCCATTTCAGCAATTAAACGCCCCCATAACCCTGCCGAAACAACAACGTATTCTGCCTCAATATAACCCTTATCTGTTTCCACACCTTTAATGCGACCATCTTCAATTTTTAAATTGATACACGATGTGTTGGTGAAGGATTGAAGTTTTCCTGATTTAACAGCTGCTTCTACTAGTTCACCGACCACAGTTTGTGAGCGTGGTGTGACTAATCCTGCATCAGGATCCCACAATGCGCCCTGAATCATACCTTCTTCAAGAAGAGGGAATTTCTCTTTCGCTTCTTTTGGGCTAATCATATGGACACGATTGCCAAAAGCTTTACCTGATGTAACTCGACGCTTAAGTTCAGTCATGCGCTCTTCATCACCAATGCGTGCAACTTCAACGCCACCAACGCGGTCATAACGTCCCATTTTTTCAAAGAAGTCGATACTATATTTGGTAGTGAACATGGTCATTTGATCATGCATGGTATTAAAGCAAAAGTCTGATGCATGGGCTGTAGAACCAATGTCTGTTGGAATAGAGGATTTATCTATACCGACAATATCTTTCCAGCCTCTCTCAATAAGGTGGTGTGCAACACAGGCTCCAGTAATACCGCCAAGTCCGATAATGACAACTTTTGCTTTGCTAGGTAGATTCGCCATGGTTTCTCTTCACTCATAAAATCAATACAAAGATGATTGTGCCTGAAATTTTTCAGCTTACCTTATTTATAAACGATATTTTTTGTAATTATTGCGTCTTGTTATATTTAAAATGCTACATTAAGGATGATATGAACTTAACAAAATTATATTACTTTTCTTATGCATTTCTTAATTCATATTCTATAATATAGGCATAACATTTTGAGGTTACTGTATTGAACCAAAACACCACTTCTACTACTAGGCATTTTGGCTTTCTAGCCCTACCAAATTTTTCTTTGATTGCCTATGCGGCGGCAATAGATACATTACGTTTAGCAAATAGAATTGCCGAAAAAGACCTCTATACTTGGGAAACGTTAACACCGAAAAATGAGATAATAAAAGCCAGCAATGGTTTGGAAGTTAAACCAGAGAGAATTGTAGAAGATACCCATATTTACGACACGATCATTATTTGTGGTGGTCTTAATATTAAAGATTCCTGGACTCCTGAACTAGGCAAATGGCTAAATGCACTTGAACGTAAAAAAGTGGCTTTAGGTTCCTTATGTACAGGTAGCTATATTCTAGCAAAAGCAGGATTACTGGGGGGTTATCGTTGTACCATTCATTGGGATAATATTGCAGCAATGCGTGAAGACTTTCCTTCTCTTGATCTCACTGATGATATTTATGAGATTGATCGTGATCGCTACACTTGCGCTGGAGGTACGACGCCAATTGATATGATGCATCACTTGGTTGCAATGCAACATGGACACAATTTAGCAGCCGCGATTACAGAAGAGTTCTTAGTTGATCATGTACGCAGTATGACAGATCGACAACGTGTTCCATTACGTCAACAAATAGGCACAAGTCAGCCTAAATTAACCGAAGCCGTGATGTTAATGGAAGCCAATATTGAAGATCCATTAACGCCTGATGAGCTATCAGGTTATGTGAAAATTTCTCGCCGTCAACTAGAGCGTTTATTTCGCGCCTATTTAGACTGTACACCAACGCAATATTATTTGAGTTTGCGCCTAAGAAATGCACGCCGATTATTACTCCAAACTGAAAAAAGTATTATTGATATTTCTTTGGTATGTGGTTTCTCATCGGCACCGCATTTTAGTAAATGTTATAAAGATTTATTCGGTCTTCCCCCACGTGATGAGCGACGTCTTCTTCTTAACCGTGGCATATCAGACGAACCATCAGACGAAGCTGAAGTCTGAATAACCCACCAGAAATATGTACCCCTTGAACATTAGACGTGAATCAAGCGTGCTGTTTAGCAGAAAGTAGTGGATCAATACCTGCCTAGTGTACCACAAGCGATGATGTGAACAGTTGGACTGGTTGCTATGATGGTCAGCCAGCCTGACGTAAAGCGATTTGTTCTTTGGCAATATCAACTGCCGAGGCAGCATCACGACAATAGGCATCAGCGCCGACGGCCTCACCAAATTCTTCATTAAGGGGGGCACCACCAACAAGAACAATATAGTCATCACGAATTCCGCGAGCAACCATTTCATCAATCACCACTTTCATATAAGGCATTGTGGTGGTTAACAGTGCAGACATGCCTAGAATATCAGGTTTATGTTCTTCAAGTGCAGCGAAATATTCATCTACAGATTGGTTAATGCCGAGGTCAATTACCTCAAAGCCTGCACCCTCCATCATCATTCTAACAAGGTTTTTGCCGATATCATGGATATCACCCTTAACCGTGCCGATAACCATTTTACCCATACTGCTAGCGTCAGAAGCTGAAAGTAATGGCTTGAGAATTGCCATACCACCTTTCATTGCATTCGCAGATGAGAGAACCTCTGGTACAAATAAAATACCGTCACGAAAATCAACACCGACAATAGTCATTCCACCTACAAGTGCTTCAGTTAAAATTTTATCCGCTGCCCATTCTCGCTTAAGTAAAATTTCAGTGCCTTCAATAACTTCATCTCGTAAACCATCGTAAAGGTCATCTTGCATTTGTTCGACAAGCTCATCATCAGCGAGAGCATTGAGATCTATATCATCGTCGTAATCTTCATTTTCAGCCATATATTACCTCGTAGCTATGAGCGAAATTTACACACTATGTGACTGTTATTAATACTATTTGTTTATGGAGGAGGATGCTCAGAAATTAACGACTAAGCGTTATCTGTAGACGACAGGAAAGTATTCAAAGTAAGCGTAAGTTTCTAGCAATATTGACTTCTTATTCAGTTGTGCTTGATCCTTATCAACCTGATGTTAGTACTATTGGTAATGCAACAAGCTACTCTTTTAGCTCTTCACATTGCTCATCCCAAACGTTGACCATTCCAGAGTCTCCGCCTGTGTATATCAGGTGTCTTTTTTTGTCATATGCCATTGCCCATATAACGTCATCTTCGTATGCGCATATTTTCGACCTTCCTGTTGTCAAATCCCAGACTAGTGTTTCTGATTCTGAACTGGATACGATTTTTTTACCATCTTTACTAATAGCAATTCTGCCAACTTCTGAATGCAAAAGTTTGTTAGTTTTATTATAGTTTTCATCGAGTATTGTGATTTGATCTTCATATCCACCAACGGCAATAAATTTTAGTTTATCATTTTGATAAAATGCATCTAATGCCGTTACGCCTGATTCAAGAATTGTTTTTTGTTGTTTACTTTCAAGATCAAATTCATAGAGTTCTAAAAGGGTGCCTACTAAGATTTTTTTATTATTAATCCACTGAAGTGAAAAAACACCTGCTGGAAATTTTATCTGATCGATGATTTCCTCTGCATCTACATCAATAATGGAAAGATAGTTTCCATCAGAACCTGCAGCAAGATAACGACCATCATGTGAAAACTTAGTAATGCGAGTTCCGTTGGGTACGCCGCCTAAGTCATATTCTTTTTTGAGTTTGTTTGTTTTCACATCGTAGACTAAAAGATGCTCACCATGATAAGCAAAGGCGACTAATGATCCATCAGGAGAATATCGAGCGTCGTAGCCTGTTGAGTACTTATTTTGAAAAACCTGTATTACTTTTCCATTTTTATCCATTTCTATATTGGCATTGGAGCTTGTTCCTGTGAGAATTATATTTCCCGATGGGTTTACATCTAAACCATTAATTCGCCCTTCTACAGAATAGGGCTTGGCATCCATTTTAATAATATCTTTCATTGTTAGCTTGGTATCTGAACCTGTTTTGGTGAAGCTGAATAACTTCTTTTTAGATTCAATATCCCATACTTCTATTGGATACCTTGATTCTAACAATAATCTATTATTATCAATGAACTGCGTACTATAAACTGTTTTACTTAATGGATTTAACAGGGTCTTAATTGTATAGCTTTTGCTATCTAAGAGGATGACCTTATTTCCATTCGATTCTGTGGTTACCGTAATAGCAAGCGTCTTGCCATCTTTTGAAAAATCCAGATGTTGAATTTTATCAATATCTAATTCCTGAAGCCGAATAATTGCTTTTTGCTTCTTTGTTTTATAATTCCACACTTCAAGTGAATTGTTCGATGCAATCCAAAGTTCATTTGCCGAAGAGTTTAATGTAGCACTATCAGCACCGATGCTTGAGTTTATAGTATCAATTTTCTTGTTATTCTTTATATCCCAAACATGAAAATCAGACCAGTCACGAATCACAAGTGTCTGATTGTCATCACTGAAGTAGATTGAGTCGTCGTAAGCATCGGCTGGAATAGTCACGATATGTTTTTGGCTTGTGCTATCCACAACGACTACGGTATCACCGCGTCCTGTTCCAGCTATGAATTGCTTGTTTTCAGAGAATTGTAATGAATTTCCCATTTCAAATGTGTTTAATCTATTTTTTATATCTGTATCGTAAACCGCTAACTTTTTCTCATCAACACCTAAAATAATGCTTTTATTATCAGCTGAAAAGTTTGCATGCATTACGGTTTCACCCATGTTTTTCTTGTTTAGCACTTTTCCTGTTTTAACATCCCATATAATGGCGTAGTTTCCCCAGTCACCTGAAATCAGCTTGGTCCCATCAGTATTAAAGTTTAAGGTTTGAATGCCGTCCTTATGTGATTCGAACTCTTGGAGTAGTTTTCCTGACTCTATTGAATATAGACGTATTACATTATCATCATAGGCTAAGGCTAACTTTGTTTTATCAGTTGAGATTACTTGTATCTCAGCCTCAAGCGCATAGGCATTTGAAAGTAAAGTAAATAGACCAAGATAGAGAGCGATTAATAATTTTTTGTTTATTCGTTTCATCGTTTTTATTCTAGTTTTCATTCTATTATTTCTCACTAAAGACTTCTAAGACAAGTTGGTTATAAAAATCACCATCACCTGAGTCACCATTCTTTTCAAGCTTTAGAATTTTTCCATCAACTTTCCATTTAACGCGATAGGATTTCGAATAAAAAGGTTTGCCGTATTTCTTTGTAATGAGCTTTTCTAAATGCCCTAAGAAACGACTGAATGTACTGCCTTCGTTGTCAATGAAATAGTATTGTCCCCATTCCTCTGAACTAACATAACCTTGGGCAATAATTTTAATGGCACCTTTTTTAATCTCATTTATATCAGCTGTTAGATCATATGGGTTAGCGCTTGTACTTCCATATATCGGGTTGGGAATATAGTACTTTCTCGTTTTACTCTTTAGTAATGTCTCAATGGTGTCATTAATCCCTTCACCATAGTCTTTATTATCCATAAATAGTTCATCAACACCACGAGCAAGAAACGGGTAAGCTTTTATACTTTTAGTGTTACTTTTCCAGATAACTTTATGATCTTTATCAAAGAGGGTCATCATGGCTTTATCGTTAGCACGATATGAATATTGAACCTCTGCTTTCCGATCAAAGTAGATGATTTCTCGATCCTGATTAATCATAGGAATAAGACCATCGTAGAAGCCGAATACCCAGTTTGTATCTGATGTTAAGGGGGCTATAATATTATCTGGAAAAAGTTTAAAGGAGCCTTCTTTAGTTAAAATACCCCATTTTCCACTGCGTAAAGCAACCGTAACCTCGGCATCTGTAAAGTTATCAGCCCAAGTAGATTTCTCTTCAATAATTAACTTTCCGGATGGATCAAATACTTGAAAACCATTTCGTTTATTAACTAATAAGCCATTGTGTTCACCACCAAAATCGTGATAACTGGCTTTCCAAACTTCCTTTCCTTTACTGTCAATATAACCTTCAAATTTATCCTCACCCAGTGACGTTGACCATGCCATACCTGATTGACTAAAATCCCATAAATATTCATAAGATGTATCATTTATAAAAGCACCCTTTGTATCTATGAGTCTGGAGTTATTTGCGCTATCTCTGATTTTTGCAATATTAAATTTGTTAAACTCTGACACTGATCGAAACTGAGGTTTAATGACTATTTCGCCATTTGTATTGATATAACCCCAGAACTCTTTTCCTTTGATTTTCTTTTTTGTTACTTTATCAATGGTGACATCATAAACTGTTACAGAGTCACTTGTTGCCACTCCCGCTAAACCATTTTCGGCAAAAACTTGTGCACTTGAAAAGCTTTTTTCAAAGGCTTTTTTTCCTTCGGTATCAATATAGTAATAATCTCCTTTTTCTTCTTCCTGAATAGCGGCAAGTCCACCTGTGAAAGGAGTCACGTGATGATATTTTGGTTCCAATAGATATTGTCCGTCTGCTTTAATAAACCCCCACTTATCATTTAGTTGAAAACGGGCAAGCCCATTTTTTGAAAATGATTTGGCTTTGTCTAATGTGGGCTTAACTATCCATTTCCCTTTTTCATTGATATAGCCCCATTTTTTATTGCTACCTTGGGCTGCGGCCAACCAACTATCTTTAACTTTTCTATATGAATATAACGTTTGGTATTCTAAAGTCGATAAATGTTGATTGCTTTGTTTATCAAGAAAAATGACATTGTTTTTATGATCTAAGGTATTGAATAAACCTAATGGTTGTTTAAGGTTGTCATCAGCAAATATAGGTATAGAAATAAGGAGTGATATAAGAAGGCTAAGGCTTTTCTTCATTGGTTTTTGTCCACGATTTAATCAGAGTAATTGTTCTTAGGAATAAGGACGAATTATAAGGATATCAGCCTA
>CAZWEA010000074.1:0-15660 GCA_964632635.1 uncultured Cocleimonas sp.
GCTTGATGGCTATCGTAAGGTTTTGTGAGATTTTGTATACAATCTTCTAAATAATAGGGGGGTGCCATAAAGCACCCATACGGTTTTCCTTAGTGGTGCTGATCAATCATGAGCTAGGGTATGATTTTCAAGTACAGCTATTTTTGTCTCCTATCAGTTGCTGAGCTTTTTATAAGAAAGATTTTTTATGTAGGCGATGATAAATAAACCAGGCAATCCAAAAAAAAGTGGTGATGCCAATAGCTGTGAATATCGCAGGCTTAGGGTTATCAAGTGAGCTAATAGATCCAGCGTAAGTGGCAATTAAGATATAGGGTACAGAACTAATCAGCCATGCTATTAAGAATTTACTAAAAGGCATCCTCGTCATTCCTGAAAGACAGGCTGAAGCTTCGGGTAGAATTGGCATGGCTCTTGATAAGAGTATCATCGCAAAACCATGCTCTTGAAAAGCACTAATGGCTTCATTACGTTTGCTTTCATCTCGTAGTAAAAATCCAAGGATGGCATTTCCATAGTAATTACTTAATGCATAACCACCAATGCCGGCTAGTAGCACGCCTGTTAACGCTGCAGCTGCACCATAAGTATGACCTAGAAAGTAACCTGATAAAATAGTGACAGTTAAAGTGGGTACTGCAATAAATAAATCAGCAAATAGGAGCAAGGCGACAATGCTTCCTACATAAAGGGGTGATAATTCTTTAGCTTGCATTAGCCAGCTTTCAATTTGCTCTACTGTTAGTATGCCCGTTAACTTAACCATCAAGAATGTCGTAGCAAAAAGACTAGCAATAATCAGGAAAACTTTTAATAATGATTTCATGGGTCTTTCCTCACGGGTATCTGATAGAAATGTTAAGCCCTGTTTTAAATTGCTCTTTGAATAGCTTTGATTTTTTATAGGTGGGTGGTCCTGTGATGCTAATTCTTTGCCCATTGGAAAAACCAAGACCTTCTTTTGGGATAATACCTGTCCAGTTTTTAGTTACTTTCCCATCGCCATTTTCATCATGAAGCACCTTTACGGCAAGTTCATTACTATTTAGTGTGAAGTTAAATTTCAGCGTGTTTTTAGTAGCGGGTTTAGTTTGGGCTGCAAGTGCTTTTTTATGAATTTTAGGGAAACCTTTTTCACCAAAAAGCATGACGATAATATTTCCCCCTCGTTTTACATTAATACCCGTAACGTTGATTTTAATTTCAGTTGCCTGGGCAATAGTAGTGCTTGTCATCACAATACTTCCCCATAAGATAATCGTAATTCTCCAAAACAATAGTTTCATAATTAGTCTCCTTAATATTTCTTCATTATTTTTTGTGCTATTGATGGCGCTAACCGCAGTAGCAACCTGAGGTATTTAACTTTACCAATATCATGGTCTAAGATTTCACGCTCAATACCCTGAATGATTATTTTTGCGGCTTCCTCCGCCGTTATTTTGTTTTTCCCTCTGCCTGTTGTCATCGCTGTTTCAACCAGCTCCAGAAAAGCTTGTTGAACACTGATATTGGTATTTTCAAGTTGATAACGAAGTGATTGAGAGAATATATTTAGTGCACCTTTTGTTGCACAATAAATCGCGGATGAAGTTTTTGGAGCCAATGCAAGCCCAGAGTTTATGTTTAATATGACTGCTTCATTTTGATGTGTTAGGGCTGGCAATAGTAGGTAGGTCAGGCTACAGATACTAGTGAAATTCAGGGTAATTTCATGGGATATACTTGCATATTCAAATGCATCATTTATAAAGGTTGGGGTGTATTGAACCGCTGCATTGTTGATCAGGACATCTATTGATTCAAAGCGTTCTACAATAGCATATGCTACCGTTTCTAGTTCCTCAAGCTTCGATAAATCAGCTTGATAACTGATCACTCCTTTAAACTCCTGAGTGAGTTTATCCAGCTTGTTGGTACTTCTGGAAATTACAATTATTTCATTATCAAGGTGTAAATACTTCACCATTTCATAGCCGATACCAGAAGTGCCACCTGTAATTACAATACATTTTTTACTGAGTTTCATCTGTGTCACCTTATTCATGCAATGTTTGATATGCTAAACCCATGGCTCAGTGCAATCATTAACCGAGGTTAAAAACAATGAATTTTCAAGAGTTACTACAGCTTGAAGGTGTAACCCTAGAAAAGGGTAAAGGTGAGCATGTATTTATGCAGGGAGAGGTAGATAAATCACTTTATATTGTTCAATCAGGCTTATTGAAGGCTTATTACACATCCGAAAATGGCAAGGAATCTGTAAAGTCATTTATTCAGTCTAATGACATTATTGGAAGCTTAGCTGCAGCCTATTCAGACAAGAATTGCACTTTTAGCCTTGTTTGCCTAGAGCCTACAACACTAAGGAAAATCCCTTTTGATATTATTCTTGAATACAGTAAAAATGATTTAATAATCGCTAATAATATGATTGAAGTGTTACTTAGCTTTTCAATAAAAAAAGAACAGCGAGAGTTTGAGTTTTTATGTTTATCTGCTGAAAAGCGATTTTGTAAACTAGTAGAAACAAACCCAATACTATTTGATAAAGTTACCCAGAATGATTTAGCACGTTATTTGGGAGTGACGCCTGTTGGATTGAGCCGAATTAAAAAGAGAGTTTTCGAGAATTCTTAATTCCAATAAAATTTTGACATCCAACATTTAATCATATGATTATTTTCATCAACTAGGAACTATTCCCATTTAATGACAAGTTAAAAAAAGTGGGTGACATTAAAAGTCCCTTGTGTCAGATCATTGAGGAGAAGTGATATGGCACCCCCACCTTATTTTGACAATTGTTAAATTAAGGTGGGGGTGCCATATACTATTTATATGCATCATTGCCTCAGCTTCACTCCACCTACTTCAACGTCTTGATATACTGGCGCTATTAATTTTTGTTGATCTTGTTTTAGTGTGTCAATCATATCAGCCATCTCTTTTTTAGTGACTTTCTTTTCGCTTTTATAGTACTTCGCCGTACTCCACCAATTGTTGTATTTATGTAAAGTGCCACTGAATCTATATTTATTATTTCGTTCTTTGGAGAATTTAAAAATCATTGCTTCTGGGTTTTTGTTGTTGGTACTACTAACATTCATTAGCTTAATAAAGCATGCTGCGGGTTTGAAACATCTATTTTTTTGTTTATCCTGAAGTTCTTTTAACAGGTCTGAAGATTCTCCTATGATTTCGATGGAGGATTCCAGTTTACGACTTGGTTTACGATAGTTATTGGGTTGTTTGATGTTGGCAGTTCGTTGTTGTATCAAAGCGAACTGCGGATGATCTTTCCATGTTTTAATTTCTTTTATTGCCTCTTTACCACGTGTGCCTAGTCGGTGTTCTAATGCATAAAAATCAAATTGATTGATTTTCACTTGATTAGTTTTCAAGCGTTGTAATTGATTGTTTACACTTAGGCGAGTGGGGTCAAGTATCGGGGATAATAACCCTATCAGTAGTGCTAACCACATTAATGCAAGTACTGGATTTGTTTTTATAAGTCCTTTGCTCCAATGGCCTCGATGTTTGAGGAGTTGATAGAGGTAGGACATTCCATAAAGGCTGAGTAGTAAAGCAAGACTTATAGCAATAACACGGTTTGGCATTAGACCGTATTGGATAATGCGTATGCTTATTGCGTAAACAGAAAGTAAAGCGAGGATGGGTAAGAGGGTTATTTGTAGACTAAATATCCAATTTGACCACTTTGGTAATTTGCTTGAGCCTTTATCTACTAAGGTGTTTAACAGCAAAATACTCACTGCAACGAGTGATAATAAAATAATTGAAGTGCTTTTATTTTGGAACAGTTCTGTGTAGGTAAATGGCAGACTGATTGCAAATAAAATGGCAATGACAGCAGCTAGATACGCCATGATGCGAAATATAGCGAAGAATACACTGCGAATTTTAAAAATCAGGCTATCGAAGTCACGGCTAATGCCAATTCCAGCACCTATTAAGGCACCAGCAAGTACCGTAATAACTTCATCTTGCCAGATTATTTTTGAGATTTTGATGCCAATGCTGTCAAAAAGGGCAGTTCCAAGTAACAGAACCAGTAAAAATCCGCCTGTTAGTAAACCTGCAAAGAGTATAAAAAAATGGTTGTTCCATGCATTTTCAAATAAATCAGAGTAGCTATAATGTGGTTTAGTCGATTTCCATGATTGAATGAAAGCAACACTTATGATTGTTATCTGAATTAGCCCAATGAAATAAAAAGGCATCAGTTCTCGTCGAAACTCATGACTACGGTTGAGGTAAAATTGAATATATCCCCAGAGTGTTAATCCAACTAATACTATCGTTATGCCAATCATACTTTTAACTAAGTTCGGATTAGTTAACTTACCCCAAGTTAATGAAAAAGCTCCAACTAATAAGACTAAGGTAAATTGAAATATATTGCTGCCAGTAAAAACAATGACTAAACCAGTGAGTGTACCAATGAGTGAGAATAATAATGGGTAAGGCATAGTTAGTAGAACTCCGAGGACTAGAAAGACTTATAGTAAATGTAAATTCTGCAAGTTAGGTGATAGTAATCTGCAGTTAATGTGCAGATTCAATTGAATCAAGAAAGTCTAGTCCAAACCTCCTTAATGATAACTAAGGAGTAAAAATTATACGAAACTTCGAATTATAAAAAGTAAACCAGTGAATATCATTCCACCAAGAAAGATGGAGTAAGAAATTCTTAGTAGACTATATTTTCGAGAAAGTACGACACCTAGGTTGTAGATGTGTTTGCTCATCATACGGTAGATATTTTCAGTGCTTTCTAAGCTCTTATACATTGCATCTGCGTACTGATCTTCTGTCACACTTGAAAAGTTATTGAAGTATAGAAGGCTAGCTCTGCCCTCCATCATATCTTCTGCAGTTATATGTAGATTTGCAACGCGAGGTTTAGCCGCAAGCATGGCAAATATCATTGATAAAATACTGACTACTAATAACAGAATAGGCAAAAACTTTAGATAGCTGTGACTAAAAGCAAGAAGACCTTCAGTTGCTATGATAGCGGTAATTATTAGGCCATTTATTGAAATCATAATATTCGCTTTCACATCTGCCAACCCAGTTAGATCTAACTGGGTTCGATAGGCGCTTCGATAAAATGTTTCAATACTTCGGGCTGACCCTTTTTTATTTTTTTTGGTGAGTATTTTTTTAGTTTCAGTATTAAGTTCCTTGTTATTTTCCATAGTATTCCTCCAGTGGATACTTAAGTATATACCATGATAAAATCATGATGTGCTAGAGGATTTTGAAGCTAGCCCTTAAGTCTGGAATATTAACAGTCTGCATTTCTACAGTAATGGTTTGATTTAGCTCAAGGTCATCTCTCTTTCGTAGCGTAGGCTCAAGTGCTATACCCGGTAAAATTACAGATGTTTTACGTTCACCTTGCATAACGACTATAGCTTCTCCTTGCCACTTTTTATCGCCTTTACTCTCTTGTTGGAGATAAAGCATTTTCCAATGTTGATTTGAGTTGCGTTCTGCTTTTCGAGCGGCGAAAGAGCCTTCGTCAGCCAAACCAATTCGTTTTACAAGAGCATCATGATCTAGCATTTCCTGATCATTCAAAAAAGCCCTGATTTGTTGGTGAACGATTAAATCAAGATAGCGCCTCATTGGGCTTGTGACACGCGTGTAAGCAGGTAACCCTAAGCCAAAGTGAGGTTCGGGTGAAGTTGTATGGCGCGATGCTTTAAAACAGCGTCGATAAGCATAGTGTTCGGAAAGCTTTTGAGGGTGCTGAATTTCTTCTGGTTGTATCTGACCAGCATAGGGAATAGGAATACTATTGTTACTTGCAAACTGTGCTACGGCTTCTCCTGCAGCTAACATCGCTTCAGTAACTATTTGTCGGCTACCACCTCGGCTATAAGGGTAGATAGAAATTTTACCCTGATTTACCTTAATATTCACTTCAGGTAAATCTAACATAGCGGCATCATTATCAATTCGTCGTTGATGATATTGATCAGTTATAGATTTTAGATCAGAAAAGGTTGAGTCTAATTGTTCATCAGCCTCTGCATAAGTAGTTCGAGTGACTTTAATATCAGAAAAGCAAATTTCAATATCTTCTAACTCTCCGCGTTCTGTTATTCGAAATCCTATTGAAAGGGCGTGGCTTTGAGTTTGTAAGCCAAGACCTAGTTTTTCAGTAATAGCCGTGGGTAGCATATGAATCGTCTGATTAGGCAAATATACGTTAGTACCACGAGAGCGAGCTTCGATATCTAATTTGGACTCAGGCGTTACAATGGATGAAACATCAGCAATATGTACCCAAAGAAAATCCCCATCGATTGAAATCGCATCATCTGGGTCTTGGTTACCTACATCATCGATTGCCCAAGCTTGTAAATGCCGTAAATCTGTACGCTGCGTTTCTAAAGGCTCAGGTATATCAAGTTCAGGGTCCTTCATGGTAATACCCATTCGGCGAGGCCAAGGGTTGTAGTCTTCCTGCCAATAAGCAAGTTTTAATAACAAGGTGTGTGCCGCTTCTTTATTTTCTTGAATGCCGATTGCTTTTAAAATTCGGCTATTGTCTCGTTCACCACAGGCGAGTTGCTCTATTTCTACCAGCTGTGTGTGATCTTCCTTGTCAATTTGACCTTTTTTGATACGATCGATTAACGAATCCCATGACTCTTTCTGCTGTTTTAAAGCATCACGTTTCTCAAGATCTGCAAGAATTAAGTCTTGAGGGCGTGTTTTTATTGCTTCTACATTACCATTGTTCTCATGAGAGCCTTCATTAGAATCACTTAATTCAAAGTAGATGCCGTCGGTTACTAGCATCCAACTAGACCACGCAGATTGTGGTGTAAAATCACCAAAAAGAAGGTCGGATAACTCCGCTAATGAAACCTCTTCACCTTCGAGTAACTCAAGAGTTTCTTCTAGGCTCGCTAAAGAACTAGGTACTTCCATATTTAATATTGAGACATCACTTATGGGGCCAGGGTGGATTAGTTTGATGTCTTTATTGCGTACTCGTTTAGTGGTTTTGAAAAAAGATATTTCTATTTTATCGTTAATTGATTCAATGATTGCTGCTTTACTTTTGTAATAGACAAGTGCGCCGATTTTAAATTCTGACATTTCAAGAGTGACTTTGTAATTAATTAAAGCTAATAATAACGCAGAAAACCGTGGAGCCCAAAATTGACTAAAAAATAAACAAAAAAACAACAGTTAAGTCGATCCTATTAAGGAAAACCCCTACAAAGTTTGTTATATGACTTAGTACTAAATACCGCAAAAACTATTTACAATTCGGTACTTACAATTATTTTCATGATGATTGTAATTCAGAAGAAACCTAATAATGAAATAGGAGATCATTATGCGAAATAGTTTTAATACAGTGTCAGCTGTAACATTGGCATTGGCATTAGTTGGAAGTATTGCAAGTTCCACTGCTATCGCAGATAAAACCGCAAAAAAAGCCATGACTGGAAAACAATTAGCTTTTGATAAAAAGAAAGGAAACTGTCTTGCATGTCATTTAATCGCTGGTGGAGATCAAGCTGGAAATATTGCTCCACCGTTAATTGCAATGAAAGCTCGCTTTCCAGATAAAGCAGTTTTAAAAGCACAAATTTCAGACCCAAGAGCAAAGAATCCCAATTCTATGATGCCTCCTTTTGGACCGCATGGTGTTATGTCAGAAAAAGAAATTGATTTAGTTGTGGACTACGTTTACGGCTTATAAGTCAGCGAGTGTTATAGAACCATTTTAATTAAAACGTTTAATGAGGATAAATTTAATGAAACGTAGAAGTTTTTTAAAAAGTACAGTGGTAGCAGGCGCTACTGGTGTTGCTGTAAGTGCGGGTATTTTAAGCCCGAATATTGCGTCTGCTGCAAGTTTAGCTGAATCTAAAACAGTTGATGAAATTTTAAAAGCTCTTGGCGCAACGGATGCGGCTGTATCAGATAAGATCAAGATTAAAGCTCCTGAAATTGCAGAAAATGGTGCAGTAGTCCCAGTAGGTATTACTTCAGAAATTGCTGGAACTACTGAGATCACTTCGATCACGGCAGCTAATCCAACACCTTTTGCAGCAAAGTATACTTTTGGTGAAGGTGCAGAGCCTGCAATTAAGTCCCGCTTCAAAATGGGAAAAACTACGGACGTGATCGTTGTAGTTAAAGCTGGTGATAAATTCTATACAGCTAAGAGCAATGTGAAAGTAACTAAAGGCGGCTGCGGAGGCTAATATCATGGCAAAATCAACTATCAAATTACGCACCAAGAACAAAGGTGGGAAGATTCAGGTGAAGGCGCTAATTAAGCATCCTATGGAAACAGGTCTTCGCAAGAATAAGAAAACAGGTAAGAAAATCCCAGCACACTATATTAATGATGTTGCTGTATCGGCAAACGGTAAAGCATTACTGAATGCTGAATGGACAGGTTCTGTATCAAAAAATCCTTTTTTATCTTTTAAATATGCAGGAAAAGCAGGCGATAAAGTTGAGCTTACTTGGAAAGATAATACTGGTAAGAGTGATACATTGGAAACTACAGTTAAGTAAAATTCATTAAGTGGTTTCTTAGTATATTTAATATTTAGAGATCACTTAATGACGCTAGGAGGAAGGAAATTTATGAAAAAACTGATAACTTCAATTGCAGTGCTCGCGATAGGATTAACATCTATCGCTACTGTACAAGCTTCACCGGCAGAAGACCGTGAAGCATTTAGAAATTACTTTAAGAAGAATATGCCAAGTGCTGACCTTGATGATTATGTCAACGGTATATATGCCTTTAATAAAGATGCTCGTGAACAATGGCAGGAAATAGAAGAATTTCCTCCTTATGAAATTGCGATAGATAAAGGAGAAGAACTTTGGAGTAAAAAGTTCAAGAACGGAAAATCTTTTACAGATTGTTTTGGGGATGTTAGCAAAGTAAGAGCTAAATACCCGTACCATGATGAAGCAAAAGATGACATTGTCACACTTGAAGGTACTATTAATAAATGCCTTACTGATAATGGCGAAAAGCCTTTTAAGTGGAAGAAAGGTAATATTGCAGCAGTATCTGCCTATGTCGCTTATCAAGGGCGTGGTGGTAAGATAGTTACTGAGCCTAAAACAGAGAAGGCAGTGGCTTGGTATAACAAAGGTAAGAATTTTTTCTATGCTAAGCGTGGTCAGTTAAATCTTTCATGTGCTGATTGTCATGTATATAGCGCAAGCAAATGGATTCGAGGTGATAACCTAAGTTCTGCTTTAGGGCATCCATCACATTTTCCAGTATTTCGTTCGAAGTGGGGTAATTTAGGTACTTTACATCGTCGTTATGGTGGCTGTAATAAGCAAGTTAGAGCGAAACCTTTTAAGGCGCAGAGTAAAGAGTACAAGGCACTTGAGTATTTTCAAGCTGTAATGTCGAATGGCTTGGAGCTTAATGGTCCTGGCGCACGCAAGTAACTCTGATACATAATTCTAACTGGAGAAAGTAAAATGAAAATGAAATTTTTACTAGCAATTTTAACCCTTTCACTTGCAACATTTAGTGTTTCAACAGTAAGTGCTGGTGATGGTGCTACAAGCGCTATAGATGCTGCTAAGAAAGCCCGTAAGGAAGCGAAGTCCCTTGGGTTTGAGTGGCGTGATATGGGAAAATTGATTAAGAAGGCAGAAAAAGCTGCGAAAGATGGAAAAGCTAAAAAAGCAATTAAGATTGCTAAAGTAGTTTCCGGGCAATTGGCAGCAATTAAAGCACAAGCTAAACTAGCAAAAACTGCAGGTCCTCTTTTCTAAAGAGATCACTTGTATCCTAAGAAAGACCGGCTTGCACCGGTCTTTTTTTTGTTTGATTTATATAAAAATGATCTGACTCTCCGCTTTATTCTAATTCACTGGCTATAATCATGCTTATGAATAAATTCACTGCCCAACCGAAAATGCTAAGTATAAAAACAATGATGATATTGTTTGTTATTTGTATTTTACAGTTTACAAGTCAATCTTATGCTGAAGTTCCATTTATTAAAATAGGTGTATTGAGTCATCGTGGAGATGATTTTACTTTAAATGCTTGGAGTCCAACAGCAGCCTACCTAACAAATCAGTTACCAGATTATGATTTTGAAATTATCCCTTTGGACTTTGATGAAGTCGATGATGCGGTTAGTAATGATAAAGTGGATTTTATATTAGTAAATCCAGGTATTTATGTAAATCTTGAATACCGCTATCGGGTTTCTCGATTGGCAACTATGCAGAATTTGCGTGGTGGTGAAACCTATAAGAATTTTGGAGGAGTGATTTTTGCGCGAAAAGACAGAGAGGATATTACTAAATTAAAAGATCTTCGTGGTAAATCATTTATGGCTGTTGATAAAACTTCATTGGGTGGTTTTCAAATGGCTTGGCGAGAGCTGAATAAGGAAGGGATTAATCCTTATGAGGATTTCTCCCGACTAGAGTTTGGCGGTATCCATGACCATGTAGTGCAATCAGTTATAAATAGAGAAATTGACGTAGGTACAGTAAGGACAGATATTCTCGAACGAATGTCGAATGCAGGTGTACTAGATTTAGACGATATTTATATTATTAATCCACAACAAGTTGGCGAGTTTCCTTTTAGCTTAAGTACGCGCTTATATCCTGAGTGGCCTTTTAGTAAGGTTCATCAAACATCAGATACGCTCGCCAAAGAAGTAGCCTTAGCATTGTTTTCTATGCCTAAAGGGCACCCTGCAGCTTTAGCGGCAAAATATGGATCCTGGGACCTCCCGTTAGATTACCAGCAAATACATGAGATTTTTCAGGAATTACACCTTCCTCCCTATGATGTGATTGGTATTTTTACACTTAAAGATGCCCTCAAAAAATACTGGTATTGGGTATTATTAGCATTAGTATTTTTGGTTGTACTAAGTATTTTTGTTTCAGCAGAAATGCAAAGAAATAAGCATTTAAAGCGCACACAAAAGCGCCTTGAAAAACATTACGAGCATATATTAAATTCTGTCGGAGATGGAATTTATGGTGTGGATTTAGAGGGTAAGTGCACCTTTGTGAATAAAGCATTGCAGCAGATAACGGGTTGGCGTAAGGAAGAGCTTATTGGGCAAAATCAACACTATATGTTGCACCATACTCATGCTGATGGGTCACCTCACGCAGCATCAGATTGTCCTGTTAGGAAAACACTCGTAGATAGTAAGTCACGCTATATTAAAGATGATACTTTTTGGAAAAAAGACGGAACATCTATAGTGGTAGAATATAGTAGTGCAGCTATAAGAGGGAAGGGTAACGAAACGATAGGAAGTGTTGTTGTATTTCGTGATATCACAGAAACAAAGTTGATAGAGGATAAAAATAGAGAGCATCAGCTGCAACTAGCGCATGTAGCAAGGTTAAGTACTCTAGGTGAAATGGCATCAGGTATGGCTCATGAGCTTAACCAGCCATTAACTGTGATTAGTAATTATTCTAATGCCTGTATGAGGATGCTCGGAAGTGGTGATTCAACAAGGGATCAGTGCTCAGCTGTCATGGGGAAAATTTCAAAACAGGCAGAACGTGCAGGTGCAGTGATTAAGCAAATTAGATATTTTGTGAAAAAAGAATTACCAGAAAAAAAGCCTGTTAATTTAAAAAATATGATTGATATGGTCGTTGATATGATGCGCGCAGAAATATCAAAAAAACAAATTAATTTAGTGATGGATTTAGATACATCCGTAAAGTTAGTTTTAGCTCAAGATACTCAAATTGAACAGGTTATGTTAAATCTTGTAAAGAATGCTGTTGAATCAATGGAGGAGGTCCCTAATAACAAAAGAGACTTATTGATTAAAACATCTTCTGTAGAGCCGAATAAAGTGCGAATTAAAATAAGTGATTCAGGCTGTGGAATGGATAAAGATATGCTTGATCAAGCATTTGATCCATTTGTAACTTCTAAAGAACAAGGAATGGGTTTAGGTTTGTCTATCAGTCAAGGTATTCTGGAGGCTCATGATGATGAAATCATCATTACTACAAACCCTGAGGGAGGGATGAGTTTTAGTTTTGATTTGCCTGTTGTTGAGTACTACGAAAACCTTGAAGAGAGAAAAATATGAGTGCGGAAATTACTGTTTTTATTGTAGATGATGAAGAGGAAATCAGGGATTCTCTAAAGATGTTGATCGAATCAGTGGGTTTAAACGCAGAAACGTATGAGTCAGCACAGGCTTATCTGGATAGTTTTGATGCTGCGCGCCCTGGATGTTTGATTCTTGATGTCCGAATGAGGGGTATGAGTGGTTTGACCTTACAAGAATATTTGAATGATCATGAGCCTCTGCATCCACCTATAATTATAATTACAGGACATGGAGATGTGCAGATGGCGGTACGCGCTGTTAAGTTGGGCGCTTCAGAGTTTTTAGAAAAACCATTTAATGAACAGCAGTTATTAGACAGTATTCATATTGCTATTGAGCGAGATGCAGAGCAGCGCGGAAAAGCAACGAAACTAGCTGAAATTCAGACAAAAGTAGATAGTTTGACATACCGCGAGAAAGAAGTAATGGAGCTGGTGGTTACTGGGATGCAAAATAAAAATATCGCCAGTGAATTAATCATTTCACAATCCACTGTAGAGGCTCATCGTTCTAAGGTGATGGAGAAAATGGAAGCTCGTACTTTATCAGACTTAATGCGGATGATTATTTCACTAAGGCAAACTTAATCGGGCTTGCTCCATTTTATAGTAGGAGCAACTTTACTGTTAATTTCTGAGTTAGGCGAATAATAAGTTGTTTGAGGGAGTGATAATTGAGAAGGATGATTAAGATAAATTATCCATTTTTTTCGTTTACTCTTTAACTTTCCTGTGATTATTATAGTATTACCAGTCAGGTCATTTAGGTTAACCTCCTTAAAGTAGCGCAAATTTTTATTCTTAATTTTAACTAGAATTTTTCGTTTAGAATTGCTTTCTAGTTCTAGTGTAAGGTATTTTTTATTGTGTTTGATTTTTTTCACTGTTGCTCTTAGGCGAATGTTGCCTTTGAAGCGTTTCGTTAAATCTGTAACTTCTTTAATAAGTCTCGATTCTAATTGCCAAATTTTTATGGATTGCAACTGCGCACTTTCTTCTGCAGTTTTGTAGCAGTTTGCTAACACGATATTGGGTGGAAAAGGTAGGACAGCGGCATAACCACGTTCGAGTAACCAGTTGGAAACATTTGTTCCATCTGCTAAAAACACATGCGCGAGCGTGCGAGAGTATCGGTCTCGTCGTTGCTTACTAAAGCGAAGTTGGATACGATTGTTGTGCCTTTTTAATAAGGCACGTAAGGCTTCTGTTGCTTTAGCACCGTAAGGCTGCCCTTTTTGTTTGTGATGCTTAGTTTCAGGGGTATCTATGCCAATAATGCGGATTTTACGTTTGTCTGTTAATAGTAAGGTGTCGCCATCATAAACAAATTTCACTGCAGCACTTTCTGGTGCCGATAGCTCTTCGCTAGTGCAGTTATCTGCGTAAAGTGCTTGTTTTGGAAAGCTTAAAAGCAAAAAAAAAGCACTCATAAAGAGTGCTTTTCTTAAAAAACTGTAAAGCTTTTTCGTTGCTTTATTTCTTGCCATAACGGTTGTTAAACTTATCAATCGCACCAGCGGTTGTTTTAGTGTTCTGCTTACCTGTATAGAAAGGATGAGAAGCACTTGAAATATCCACTTTAATGAGTGGGTATTCGTTGCCATCTTCCCATTTGATGGTTTCTTTAGAAGATAGTGTAGAACGCGTCAAAATTTTAAAGTCGCTCGCAAGATCCTGAAAAACGACTTGATTGTAATCTGGGTGTATATCGGCTTGCATAAGAAAATTCTCGTAAATTATTTTTCAGAAATCAAAGAGCGGGGATTTTAACAGAAGTACTGCTGTGATCTCAAGGTATTTATTAGTCATTTTTGATGATTTTTTAAAAAATATTAGGCGCCCAATAGAGGAAGATGCTTAATATTATGATAAGTCAGTGATAATTGTAAACAATGCTTTAGTGGTTCTACAGGTATTACTTGTTTGTTTGTAAATATAATGGCTCGATTTGTCTCATATTCAAAAGTGTCACGATAAATTTCTTTGAATGTATCTACAAGCTTGGTTTTGCAGTTGAAATAAACTCCATATTGCTTAGGTGCAGAAGCCGCCCATGCTAGGCGAACTGTGCTGCCATTTTTAGTTAGATAACTGATTTCTCCCCATTTTAGAGTTTCTTCGAGTGCACCAATTTCAGCATCTTCTTGCGCTACTTCAATAATAAGCCGGCGTATATTCATTAGATTATCTTGAACTTCTTGTGAATACTTTTGCAAGGCAGAAAGAACAATATCATTTTCAATAACGTCAGGATTTAGCATTTTATAGTATCCATGATTCAGTATATGATTGCTGGAATAATACCAAACTCAAACATATAAATGTTAAAAACACTTGCCGTCAGTAACTACCGTTCTTTATTTCATGTGGTCATCCCATTAGGGCGGTTGAATGTGATTACTGGACCAAATGGCAGTGGTAAATCAAATCTTTATCGTGCACTTAGGTTATTAGCAGAAACTGCACAGGGAGGCGTGGTAAATGCACTAGCGAAAGAGGGCGGACTGGAGTCTACTTTTTGGGCGGGACCTGAAAAACTCTCGCGGCAGATGCAAACAGGAAATGCTCCAATACAAGGCACGGTCTCACAAAAACGTAAGCGCATGCGTTTAGGGTTTGCCGCTGAGGATTTTGGATATTCAATATCGATGGGGGTGCCACCTGCATCACTATCATTTTTCTCGCTCGACCCAGAAATTAAACGTGAAGTAATTTGGGCTGGGGATAGCTATCGTCCTGCCACTGCTTTAGTGGATCGAAATGCACCGATGGTTAAGGTGCGTGAAGGTCGTAGCTGGAAGGTGATTGCCCAACATTTAAACACATTCGATAGCATGTTCTCGCAGGTTGCGGATACAGCTAAAACACCTGAAGTAGTACAAATGCGTGAAACCATCCGTGGTTGGCGTTTCTATGATAATTTTAATACAGACTCGAAATCTGCTTCTCGACAACCACAACTCGGCACAAGAACGCCTGTATTAAATCATGATGGCAGTGATTTAGCGGCAGCCTTACAAACAATCAAAGAGATAGGCGATAGTGAAGCCTTAGGTGATGCTATTAGTGATGCATTTCCTGGTTGCTCATTAAAAATAGATATACAAGCGGGAGGGCTTTTTGTTATTGAGTTTTTCCAACAAGGGTTATTAAGACCACTAAAAGCATCTGAGTTATCTGATGGTACGTTACGCTATTTATTATTAGTCGCAGCATTGCTCACCCCACGTCCCCCACCATTGTTGGTTTTGAATGAGCCTGAAAATAGTCTTCACCCTGACTTACTTCCAGCTTTGGCTCGTCTTATAATCAAGGCTTCTGAGCAAACACAGGTCTGGGTAGTCTCACATGCAACACGACTTGTTGCAGCGTTAAATCAATCACAGCAATGTCATGCTATAGAGCTTGAAAAAGAGCTAGGGCAGACACAAGTCATAGGGCAAGGCATGTTAGATGAACCTTCGTGGCACTGGCCAGATAAGGTCTAGGGATTTGTT
>CAZWEA010000075.1:0-15431 GCA_964632635.1 uncultured Cocleimonas sp.
CAACATCGACTCCTCCTTTGTGGACTCGGAATTAACTAGTTTTTGTTTAGAATGTGTGAGTCTCGACCATCATCGACTCCTCCTTCGGAGTCGTAGCGATATACTTTATTGCCCTTATGGGGCTACTAAAGCAACTTTATTGCCCTTGTGGGGCTTTAACGCAAAGCTTGCACAATATTTCCTATCCCTGTGCACATCGGTAAGTAATAATAGGCTGATCATATTTTTACTTGAGGGTTTTCATGAGTCGAATGCTTCGCTCTGGTGCGGTTATCAGTGCCATGACGATGATTTCACGTGTTTTGGGTTTGGCACGTGATGCCGTTTTCTTTCATCTTTTTCCTGCTGAGGGTGCTTTAGAGGCTTTTCTGGTTGCTTTTCGTGTGCCTAATTTATTGCGCCGCATGGTTGCTGAAGGGGCATTTTCATTGGCTTTTATTCCTGTGCTTTCAGAGTATAAAGAAACGCGGAGTAGGGAGGACTTAGAGAAGTTACTCAATTCAGTGGCAGGAACATTGAGCTTAATTTTATTGATTATTACCGTTATTGGAATGATCGCTGCGCCTTTATTGGCGATGTTATTTGCTCCTGGATTTACTGGTAAAGATGCTGCTCAAGCAGATCTTACTGCAAATTTATTAGTGATTACTTTTCCCTATATTTTCCTAATTTCTTTGTCTGCATTTGTTAGCAGTATTTTAAATACGTTTCAGCGTTTTGCTGTGCCTGCATTTACCCCCGTGTTGTTAAATGTGGTGTTGATTAGTAGTGCAATTTGGTGGTCACCTCATTTTAAGCAGCCCGTTGAGGCATTGGCATGGGCTGTTGTAATTGGCGGTGCGGCGCAGTTATTGTTTCAAATTCCTTCTTTAATTAAAATCGGTTTATTGCCCAGACCAAATTTTAAACGTGGTCATGAGGGGGTTAAGCGCATTATGAAATTAATGGTGCCTGCATTGTTTGGCTCATCCGTGGCACAGATTAATATTTTAATTAATACCGCGATAGCTTCTTTGCTAGCGGCGGGTAGTATCAGTTGGTTATATGCTTCAGATCGTTTTGTTGAGTTACCACTGGCAATTATTGGAGTTGCAATTGGTGTGGTCATTTTGCCTAAACTATCGGGTGATCATGTTAATAAACAAGTCAAAGCGTTTAGTGAAACACTGGATTGGGGCGTTCGATTAGGTTTATTAGTTGCGTTGCCAGCGATGTTGGGTTTGATGTTGTTAGCAAAGCCGATTATTGCCACTGTTTTGGGTAATGGTGTGAATGATTGGACCTTAGTTGAAATGGCAAGTATGAGCTTGGTGACCTATTCAATTGGCTTGCCAGCATTTATTTTAGTTAAAGTCTTAGCGCCAGGTTTTTATTCAAGACAGGATACTAAAACGCCTGTGAAAATTGGCATTATCTCAATGATCAGTAATATCGTATTCAGTGCATTGATTGTTTACCCTTGGTATAAGCTTGGTTATATCGGACCTCATGCAGGTTTAGCCTTGGCAACGGCTTTGGCAGGTTATGTGAATGCGGGCTTATTATATTATCAACTTAAGAAACAAAATATTTATCAGCATCAAGCTGATACCAATAAAGTATGGATTAAAGATTTAATCAGAATTCTTATTGCCGTGGTGGCGATGGTGGTGGTTATTGTGCTATTAAATCCTGCTGATCAATGGTGGCAAGATGCTGGATTAGGTTCTAAAGTGCTTAAATTATTGTTATTGGTAGTGCTTGCTATTAGTGCCTATTTTGTCAGTTTGTTTGCTTTGGGTACTAGAAAGAGTGCTTTTATTCGCTGATATTAATATCTTTAGAATAGGGTAATGGCACCCCCCCCTTTTTTACACAATTAGGTTTACAGAAGGTAGTTTATTTCTCTTTTTTAGCCGATCGGCGAATAGGTAAATCTTTACCCTTGAGGCTGTCTTGATTGAACTTATAACGCAGGTCTACATAAGGACCTTTACGACGGTAGTTATTTTTATCGAAGTCTTCATCATCAAAACCTTGGAAGTTATAGCCTAGCTCTACCCATGCGTTCTTTGTTGGGGTTACACCGACTGAGATACCTGCAACTGTTTCTGTTGTATCGGCTTTCCAATCACGTAAATAGCCAGCATGAACGCCAAAATCAACACGTTTATTGATGTCGCGACGTAGTTCTATTGTTGCTGTATCGACAGTCGTGCTTTGGGTAGTATTACCGTTAGTTTCTTTTATATACTTAATACCATGGTGAATGCCGAACTGTGTTTTGTTGTTTATTTTACGATTATAGTGAAGGTTATGAATAATTTTACTGCTGTCATTGTCTGAAGATAGGGCATTGATTTGGTTGTAAATTGTTTTTCTATCATCGATTAAATCAAGTCGGTTTAAAAATACAAAATCTTTGTCTTTAGGGTGCCATGCACTACCAAGGCTTATTTTGATACTTCTTTCGTCATCGCCTAGGCTAGTATTTGAATTAATATTTATACTATTTTCAGGATCTCGTTTTGTATTGTAATAACTGATTTTAGCACTGAGGTTTTTACCATCAGCAAGATGGCGAATAACACCCGCAAGGAAACTTATTTTATCTTCAATTTCTCCATCTCTATATTCTGCGCGAGTAGTCCAGCTCCACGCTTTATCGTCTGAGCCTAAGCCGACTGAGAAGGCGGTATAGTCATCACGTTGGGTACCTTGTCTGGCTGGCTCATCTTGATTAAATACTCTTGGCTTTTGATTGCTACTGATTGTCTTTGATCTATCAATACTAAAGTCTGCGCGTATTTTATCACTAATTTTAAGTTTTTGGCTTAAGCCCAGTGTTGCGTAATTACGTTGACCTTGATCCGTGCGTTCCTGTGTATAGGACGTTTTAGCCTGTGCACCTTTCCATAAAGATTTGTTAATACCAACACGGGTATTTTGGGTTGTGATGTCTCCATTGTCCGTTGTTTCATGTTCTGCAAATACGCTGATACCGTCTTTAATTTTGACATCGACACCAACGATAACGCGGTCTGGGCTAATTTCACTGCCATTATTTGAAGAGAGGTTTTTCTCGATATTACCTCTTAGAGTGACTTTATTATTTTTAGTGGTATAGCGAGCACCTAATAAGGCGACAGTGTTGTTTAATTTATCAATGCCATTTTGATCATTTTGGAATTCTTCTTCACTATGACGTATGCCTGTGCTGATTTCATAGCGTTTGAAATGATGCTCAATGCCAATTTCGGCAAGGCGACGTTTATTATTATTTTCTAGGTTCTTCTCAGTGGAAAGTTCAGAAGTGATTTTGGTCTTGCTGTTGAGCTTATAGTTAATTGTAGCACCTGCTTTTTCTATCCCATTTTCACTTGCTTGAGAGCTGATTCCAAAATCACGTTGTTGTTTTTTGTAAAAGATACGTGCTTCCATTTTAGCAATGTCTTTTTCAAGTTCGATGATATAGGCATTTCTATTTTCATAGTCGCTCTGTTCAGTTTTAGATTGTGCTATTTCAGCATGTATTTTTGTGGTGCTATTTAGATCATAAGTAATATCAGCTGCTACTAATCTATCATCTTTAGCATTATTACGACCCTGTTGAATCATACTTAGTCCAGTTTCAAGCTTGTCATTAAAGGATTTAAGCGCAACCCTTCCACCTGCTGAAATAGACTTGTTTGAGTCTTCATCCGTATCATAATCTGCAACAATTATATTCGGATTTAAATTACTATCACGCCCTGTTACTGGGAATTTAAAATACAAGGTGCCCGCATCGTAGTCGATATCGTAGTCTTGATAGCGTGTTAGTTGTCGAGAATCTAAAATAATGTCTGAATGGAAACGATCACGTGTTTCAATTTTTATGCTTTCACTGTTGGCAACAATGCGATGTTTTAGATGGTATAAACCAGAGGTTCCATCACCTGGAAACTCTTCGTGATGATGGTTATTACTGGTCTCACTAATAAAGCCTTTAAAGCTTAAGTGTTTGCCATGATATTCAGATTTAAAGCCATTTAGTACACGCTGATAACGTGCAAGTTCGGTAACTGTCATATCGGTATGATAGTCACCAAATAAGGTATAGAAATTATCTTTTTCAATCTTTAAATAAAGCTTACGTGAGCTAGGTGCATCATACTGGCTATTGCTATTATCCGCATAGACAGTGTACCAAGCATCAGGATCTAGATTGCCATTAAGTTGGGAGCCGACTTCACTGTTTTGCTTGTGTGAGTCATAAGCCATGGTGAGTAAATATTTACCTTTAATTTGTCCTTTAGCAAAGAAGGCAAACCGACCACGTTGATAAAATTCATCAGATTTATCAAGATCGTTTAGGGTTTGAATATTACCTGTAATTGTCTTATGCGCTAGGGTACCTTCTGCAATACCCACTAAAATCCACTTGCGTAAACGGGGTTTTAACCAAACACTGACTGATTTTGAACGGGTCTCAGAGAACTTTATATTTAGCTTTAACTGCCCTGATTGTGAGGTAGGATTAAGCTCAATTCTGGCGATACCATCTTCTTTGATATGGTATTTATAATCACCTGCAATGGATTCATTTAAGATTAGCCTGTCTTTATCACTATTTAGTGTTTTAATGCTGAAATTATTATTTTCTAAAGTGAAATAGCCATGTGTATTGGCTCGCATAGGGAAGCCATCTTCATCCTTAATAAGCAAAGCAATCACGGGTGTGGTTTTACCATCGGCGATTAAAACGGACTCATCTTCTAAGAACTCTGCGGTAGAAGGTTTACCTGAAAAATGGATCATCCGAGTTTTTCGGGCGATGATTTGTCCTTTTTTATTTTTAAGAACGATCAGCAGTTTATTTTCTCTGTTATTGATATCAATATCGACACCAGCCCAACGTCGGATGATGACGCTGTTGGCTTTATTTGTTGTGCTACCTTCATAGTTAAGTGCTTTTACTATCGTGCCATTTAGAATTAATTCAACCTGTTGTGATGGTGCGCTTTTTACAATGATAGAGGTTGATGCAACTGAGGGTACATAGTTATTTTTTGGCCAAAGTACTTCAAATTTCGACGTTGCATTACTTAAATAAGCTTTACCATATTGCTCAGTCGGATTGATCTCTTTTGCTTTTTTAATGCTATTAACAGATTCCTTGCTACTAACTTTAGCTGTCGCTTTAACATGAAAATCAACCTGCCACAGTGAACCAGCTTGTAGGTTTACAAACTGTGACATTGCATCACCCGCATGGCGAGTATTATCATTACACAGTATCGCTTCATAACCTGCGGGTAGGGTATCTTCATCTAATTGCAGCACATGAGATCCTGGAGAAACACCTTCCATATGCCAGAAACCTTCTTTATCTGAAAGTGTGCTTCTGCCTGTTTCTAAATAAATACGCACATCTTCGAGTACTTTCGCCGCTTTAGTGTTTTTATCAGAGCTGTTGCAGCCAATGTAGACACGTCCTGTGAGTATATTTTGAGTACGCATTAAATCATCAATGATTTTAACCGTGGCACTGGCATGGTTTGAGACCACATTGCCTGTGGTAAGAACGGCTCTATTGACCGCATTGCCCACTCTGGAGCCAGCACTGACTTTAGTTACGTACTCTAAAGTCCATAGGCTTCCTTCAGGCATATTCTTTAAATTAAACTCAAGTAAACGTCCATTAAATTGAGTCCCGTTTGTGACTTTGATGCCATTCAAATAAGTAGATTCAGGTATAAGCCTAAAACCTACGGGCAGCGTATCGTTAATTTTTACTGTAGGTAAATCAAAACCTGTTGTATTTTTGAAAGTCAGTGTATAGCGAATTAATTCACCAATAGCTGAAGTGCTTTTATCTGCTTTTTTTGCTAAAACCAAAGGAGTCTCAGGAACGACTAATGCGGCTGTTGCACTGCTGTCGCTACTATCTTCTTCATCTCGATATGTAACATTAATCTGTGATTGATCTGCAATTGTTAAGACACCATTTTGTGATTTAGTCGGGTCATCGGTTGTTTGGATAATGCCACGGAATATGCCTGAATCAGGTGCTGTTTCAGTTAGTTGTAATATTTCTCGGTCATTGCTACCTGAGGTTTTTATGGTAACGATAATGGTTTCTACAGCATCAGCGTTTTCATTTTGATCAAGGTCTTTTACTTCGATGACGACAGGATCAACTAAAGAATATTCTTCCGCTTTGATAATTGCTTGAGTTGTCGGTAATGATGCAGTAGAACCATCAGCGAGTTGGATACTATTAATTTGCTGCCAATTATTCTGCGTATTCTCATCTGTTAAATTCTCGTTTGTTGTGTACGAGGTTACAGGGATAAGTGAATCAACACCGCTTGGGTCAATGATATAGAAAGTAATAGTGGAGGGTGTACGCACGTTAACCGTCGCAGTCGCTACATCTGAAAGTGCAAAGTTGCTATTCGCAGATACTTGATTCACCGCATTTCCACTTTGAGAATTTTCAGTGACGCTAACGACATAGCTAAGCACCATATCACTTGACTGTTCTAGTGAATCAACTGAAATGGTAAGTATATTATTATTGAATGAAACTTTATCTGCTGATACCGTTTGTTGATTGATCTTGGCACTATTTTCTTGATATATGAAACCAGCAGGGAGAATGTCACGAATTTCTAGGTCACTTAAATCATGAAGTGCTGGGTTTTCAATTGTGACAATATATTCAACTGCTTCACCAAGACTTACGGTTTCTTTATTGGCTTTTTTTGTTATGAATATTTCATCATTTATAATCTCAACTGTATCTTTGGCGGTATTAGAATTTGCCTTGGGATCATTCGCGGTAAGGTATGCTTGATTGACCAATGTATGTGTAGCAATTGAACCTTCAATTTTGACATCGTAGCTTAGTATCCAAGTCGACTCTTTTGGCATATCACCAAGAGAAAATCCAAACTTGTCTCCAGATTTAACTGTTACTGGTTTTCCATTTAGTTTGGCGCTACCACTTTGATACTTTAGACCTACTGGTAATGTATCTACTAAATTGACATCTTTAATCAGCTGCTTATTTGGGTTGCTAATTGTAAGCGTATAACGGATTACTTGACCTACTTTAGCGGTTGTTACATTAGCTTGTTTGTCTAATTGCAATGCTTTAATAGGTGGCTTTGGTGGTTCAACTGGTGGTTGTACAGGTGGTGGTGTTACCACTTTATTAATGAATACACTTGCCTGTGATGCAGATGAATTATCGGTGTCGGATGTAGCACTAGCCGTATTTACTGCGATACCTGCGGGTGCATTACCATTCACTCGCAGTTTATATTTTATTGTCCAGTTGGTTTTAGCAGGCATTTCTCCTAGGTTTGTACTTAATTGATTCCCTGTAACATTTACAGGGGCGGAAATAGAGTTATTGCTTAGTAACATTGAACCAGCAATATAAGAGAAGCCAGTAGGAAAGGTGTCTTTAATAATCAGGTTATTTTGACTAGCATTTCCAGTATTGGATATTAGTAAAGTATAGGTAATAACTTGTCCGACACTTGCATTAGTGGTGTCAGATAGCTTTTGCATTTGAATGACACCTGTTCCTGTCGGGGTGTCGGTATTAAATTGGACGCTATCTGATTGAGTACTGACTACGCCATTAATTGAATAGCTCGCAGATACTGTATTTGAAATGGTTTCAGCTAACGCTGAGGATGTTGTTATAAATAGCGAAAATAGTAAGATTAGGCTAAAAATAGTATGCACACAGAGGCTTTGAAAAATGGACTTCTTTCTCAACGTTAATGCTAATAGTTCTGCTTTTTCAGAAATTCCAAAGCACAGGCTATTTTTATTGATTGGGGTGCTCATGCGTATTGTTCTACTAACCTCACAAACTAGTTATTTAGTTTGTGAGGTTTTTGATTAGTAGACTGTTATTTAACGGTTGCAGTAATGGTTAATGTTTCAACATTTGCACCACCTGAACCGCCAGGAAGAGTGAAACTCGATGTAGTAACTTTTCCTGCGGTTAATCCACACGTCACAGGAAGTGCTGGATTAGGAGCAACTGGATTAACAATTGCAGGTCCACTAGCAGTACAACCAACATAGGTTAAGTCAGTATCTAAAATATCTGATATAACAAGATGTGTTGCATCTGAAGCACCATCAGCATTGGATACTGTTATTGTGTAAACAATTGTCGCACCAGGAATACGCTTTGGTGTGCTAGCCCCATTAATAGGATCATTAGTCACAGCGGCAACTTTTTGAACGGTAAGGTCAGCAGCTGCACCTGATGCAGTATAAGTATTGATAGCTGAGTGTGATGCGTTACGAAGACCAGAACCAGCTGTAACTGTCTCTGCACCTGTATCTGTAGCAGAACCTTTATCATCCGCTAGTACAACATCAATGGTATTAGCCGCTTCAGTAGCAGATTCAGTATATGGATTACCCAAATTATCAACAACTGTAGCTTTTAGATCAATATCTGAAGTGTCGGTATTTGAAACATTTGATGGAATATCACAGGTAACACTGATTATAGTTGGTGTTGGTGGCACTAAAATACTGGGTGGAATACTAATTGTCGCAGGTGAACTACATGCAGAAGATGGATCAAAGTTATCACCCGATACATCATCTTTAACTGTAAACTCGAAGTCTTCTGTACTGTTACCTTCATTTAAAACCTCAAACGTAAGAGTTTGAGATGTAGCACCCGGAACCACGTTGACGGGAGAGCCTGCGGTAACACTTAAGTCAATTTTCTTATCCACTTCAAATGAAGTTGGTGAACCACCGCCAACACTATTTCCAGCTTCTGAGCTTCCTATTACAGGTTGTAATGCTCCACTGACCGAGTAGGTAATGGTTGCTGTATTATCAACATTTGTTCCTGCTACCGTACCATCAGCCCAGCTTGAGTTTGTGATAGCTGTCAGAATCGCGACGCTCAAAAGTTTTTTAGTTATTTTCATTTTAATCTACCTTTATAATTTTATTAATTTCGATGTATTGTTAGTGTTGATACTGTATTTTTTTATTATTGTTTTAATTGGTATCAGTTTTTTGTAACAACTCTTATAACAGACGAACTCTAAATGTTACTGCCTGTCTTGCTTTTGGCGCTAGACTTCCATGATACTGCCAGCGAATATGAGTGTAGTCAGAAGGTTTTGCTACATACGTTTTACCATCTCTCCCACGAATTCTAAGCGTGCCTACTTGCCCATATGTTCTTCCACCGTCGACAGAAAACTGAATATTGGTATTTTGTCCACGGGCAGAATTTGCTAAATAAACCGTATGTTTTGGAATTGGGTTAACAATATTGATATTGTCTGCCGGCTTATTACTTATATTTTGATAGGATGTATTGTACTGAATGGTTTCACCAGGTAAAACCAAAGTGGCAGGTTTGAATTGATAAGATACTTTCCCACCTCTATTAACCACGACCATTTTTTGCGCTTTCGAGGTCACCTTTAAATGACCTTGTGCGGCAATCGCTAATTGAGAACCCAATAATAATGTTGTGCTAATAACACCCATTATTAGCGTTTTCAGTACTTTATTTGTATTTCCTTTTATTAGTGTTTTCAACATATTCACTCTCCTTTTATTGTTATTAATTAATAATGTAACTTAATTGGATTTCATGCTGGCTACCTGCCGCAATATTTCCAAGGTTTATGGTCGCTGTATTCGAATTTGAAAATCCAAAATCTGCACTATCGGCATCACTCGAGTCACTTAAATTGTTGCTGTTTAGTAAAATGCTATTCGCCTTATAATTCATCCCGGAAGGGGTAGGGTCGGTGATAATTAGATTGTCGATGGTGCCAATGCCAGCTGTTGTAATTAGGATCTTGTAGGTGACCTGTGATCCAGTGACAGCTGTGGTTCCACCTGAAGTATCCGATATATTGACAATACTTTTATCAATAGATATTGAAGGGGAAGTTGTTGAATTAGCAATAAAATAACGTCGCCTTGCTGAGTGACGAGCATCACGAATCGCATCATCTGATCCTGCGCTATCAGCAAATACTGTTTCAATATTATTGGGATTATCTGCGCCATTACTTTGTGAGGTACTGCTACCATCACTATTTTTTTCTGCAAAGGCACTTAAAGATATCAGCGAAGAATCTCCTACTACGAGTGCTTGTCCACCAACGAACGCTGGAATGTTACATTTAACACTGATGTTTGCTTGCTGGTCTGCCTTTAGTTTGATATTTCCAGAGCTTGGAAGAACCACTCCAGCAAGTGGAACTCCAGTAACAGATAGGACTTGGTAAGTACAGCTAGCCGTATCAAAGTCATCTGAAGGTATGATGCTATTAGTTTGGAGGTTAAACTCCTGACTATCGTTACCTTCATTTAGTAATGTGAAGGTAACCTCCGCTTGTGATTCACTGGGATTAACATTGGCATTTGTGTTTCCAGTGAGCACTAGATCTATTTTTCGATCGACAATAAATTGTGTGGGAGAGCCATTTCCAATCCCTGAGATTTTATTCCCAGTAGGAGAGCTTTCTATGGGGTCTTGATCTATTCCAGCAAGTTTATAGTTTACAACTACAGTATTTGAGATGTCTGTACCCGCAGCGACACCTTGCGCATACATTGGGTTTAACGAAAGTAAATTTATAAGCAAAGCCATCCCTACTAACAAGAAATTACTTTTCTTGAAATAGAGCGCCTTTTTATTCTGCTTTAGACGTTTTGTAGTTGCTGTCTGTTTCATTATTGTTATGATTATTCACACATTATTATAATAAACAGGGTTGAGCAAATGTCTTTAAGAGTTAAACTCCTTATTTCTTAAAACAGCTCATTCCCTGATTGTTTTTTCTTATTATTACCTTTAATGGCTTAACGGTCGCTTAATTCAGATAAAAGGTTATATGATGAACCTCATGATGATATTTTTGCCTATGACTAAGCTTTTATGAGAAAGCTATTTTCTTCAATAGTGACACTGAGTATTTTGTTGTTAATTATCTGGGCGGCTGCTGTTTGGTATTTTGGAAACCGAACTGAACAACAATTTGTTTCAGCCTTAGAGAATAATAACTTAGTGCTTGGTGAGAAGCTTTTTCGTACAGAGTTATTAAGCTATACGAAAACACTTACCGGTGCTGAAGCACATTTAACACTGAGTTCTGATAGTTCCTTTATAAGTGAACGAATCGGTGACATTCCTATCATTGCTGAGTTAATCAATGGGCCTGTGTTTTTTGAAAAATCAGATATAAGTACAGGGAGTGCACGTTGGATAATCAAGGTTGATACCAAAAGGTTAAGCAAGCAGCAAAAAGAAAATCTACAAAATATTTTTACTAAAACCTTACCTTCGGTGATTGTTCGAGTTGATTTTGATAAGAAGGTACATTATTTCTCGCGAATTAAGTTTGATCAATTAGGCATATTGATGACGGGAATCTACGATCTTGAGTCACAACAAAATCGTGGCGCGATCAATATTGACAAAGTTCGCTACGGAAATTCTTCAAATCAGTTGTTTGCTGAGAATGTAAAAATCAGCTTTCAACATCAAAAAGCGATCACCAGTCATTACAAGCCCGGGACAATGGCATTACAAATTCCAGAATTACAAATAAACCACCAACTGCTTAATAACCCAGTGGTCTTTTCTGTAAAGGCGAATAGCAATATTCGTTCTGAAAACAATTTCTTAAATGGATTTATTCACTTTTCCTTTAAAAATTTATTGGTAACAAATAAGCTAACTAAGTTGTCGATTTCTGAGTTACCTATAAAAAACGCAGAGTTATCACTGCAGTTTAAGCAAATCTCAACGGAAGGCTATATAGATCTAAGCGAAAAGTTAGCGGAACTTGAAAATCTTAAACAACAAGCAATATGGGCTCTAGAAGAAAACGGAGAACTACCTGAAGGACAGGATCAAATTTGGCAGTTGTATCAACGAATAGATAAGTTGTCAGAAATACGACCTAAGCTTATTGCAAATACGCTATTTAATGATGGGAAAAGTAATGTTAGCTTTGAGTTTAAAGCAGATAATAATTCAAGAGAATCAACAGTATTTGGTGATATAGCGGTATCTAAAAATCTAGATAAGGCATCAAGACTAACCTCTTTGATTGATATTCAAGCACAGGTTAAATTAGAAGATGAGCTATACAATTTCATCTCAAACTTAATCGCTATTGATAGGGCACAGTTCGAGTTGAGCTTTGAAAATAATAGATTGTTGATGAAGTAGTGAGTTGTGCTATCGTCGTATTCCTATCTGGGGATTAGGGTTATACTTGTGAGGCAATTAAAAAAGGGGAATTGTACTATGCGTTTTTTTCAATTAATTATTCTAATGTGTGTTGTTTTTGGGTTGAAAACAGCACAGGCGGATGTCTGGAAAACGGGCAATAATTATTGGAATGGGAATTGGGAAATAAAGTATCAAGATTGGGTGGCAAAAAGCTGGAAACCTGATTTTTTTATGAGTAAAGCCAAGCCAGAATATGACAAGATTCCGCATGATTGTGCTGATGCTATTTATTTAATGCGTGCAGTATTTTCTTATGAAAATAAACTACCTTTTAAAATTCATTATCTTGCTAAGAAGAACAAATACATCAGCAATACCATGACACAGTGGGATAAGCTTCCAGAAGATCAACGTTTCCGTGCATTTTCTTTGTTTATGAATGATAGAGTAGGGACTCGTAGTTTACCGCATGATAGTTTTCCGATTGCTCTGGATCAAATTAAAGCAGGGGATTTATATGTAGAGCCAGGTACACATTCTTATGCAATGACAGGAATTACCGAAACAGGTGTGACAGCAATAATGAGCTCTACAACACCTGCATCACCTAAGCATATGATTCAGCTTTACTCTTTTCCTTTTTTTATACCGCATGATGCAGTTGGAATGAGTGATGGTTATCGTCGTTTTAAGTGGCCACGAAACATCGATAAAGCATCTCAACAACAGCCAGGTTACAGTAATGAGCAGTATCAATTAGCACAAAAAGTCGGTTTGAACTACATCCCATTCACCGATGAAATAGCCAAAAAATTACGGCGCCGTGAAGAACCATTAGAAGAGAAAACCATGCGTTTAATGCACAGCCTTTGTTCTTTTGCAAAAGAGCGGGTGAACTATGTTAATGATGGTTTAGCTTACGTTGAACGTTTGAAAAAAGAGGGTAAACGTAGCTGTATGAATGCCAGTGAATATGATTATTATTCCACACCTTCACGTGATAAACGCTTATACCGATTTTTTACAGAAGTCGCTAAAATCGCTTACTCTGGTGGTAAAATGACCGAAGATGAAGTAAATGCGCAGATACTTGCTCGTTCTGTATTTCATCCAGACCTGCCTGAAGGTTTGTTGACTGAGCTGGATAGCTTTTGTGGATTAGGCATTTACCCTGATAATAATAAAAAGCATATTAATTTACGTCAGCTATGGGAAGCACTTGAAGCGGGTAAAGTTTCATCTGACCCACACGCACCGTTTGCTAATCGCTGGGGCTTGACGGACGATAAGTTCGCAGGGTCGTGTAAAACTTATTAACAAGTCCTTTTATAGTCTTAATGGCACCCCCCCCTTTTTTATACAATTGTGTAAAAAAGGGGGGGGTGCCATTATCAACTGTCTCTATTAATATGGCACGCAGACACAGATCAAAACAAAAGCCTAAACAAAACTTCTCTCAAAAACCGATACAGGCTGTCATTGATTCACTCAGTCATGAAGGGCGGGGAGTTGCGCATATTGATGGCAAAGCCACTTTTATTAGCGGCGCATTGCCGGGCGAAAAAGTTAGCTTTATTTATACCTTACAAAAGCGAAATCATGCCGAAGGTGTAGTTAAAGAAATCATCGAGCCTTCACCCGATCGGGTTGAACCGAAGTGTCCGCACTATGCCATCTGTGGTGGTTGTTCTTTACAACATCTTAGTTCAGAAGCGCAAATAAAATACAAACAGAAATCCATGTTGGATGGACTAAAACATATTGGCAAGGTAGAACCTAAAGAAATATTTGACCCTATTACAGGTGATCTTTGGGCATATCGAAGTAGGGCGCGTCTTGGTGTTCGATATGTCGCTAAACTTGATAAAGTTCTGATTGGCTTTCGCCAACGTCAGGGTAAAGCTTTAGCAGATATGGATAGCTGTGAGGTATTGCCTCAAAGCATCGGTAAAAAGCTTCATTTATTTCAAACCTTTATTTATAAGCTGGAGTCACGTGACAGCATTAGCCAAATAGAAGTTGCCATAGGTGATGATGCGATAGCCTTAATTGTACGCCATTTAAAACCCTTATCAGGTCAAGACCAGACAATGTGGATTGCCTTTGCTAAAGAACATGGTTATCAGCTATATCTACAAGCTAAAGGGCCTGAATCAATACACTGTGTTTACTCAGAAGATAAACACCAGCTATATTTTCATCATAAAGAATTTAACTGCAAAATTCACTTTAAGCCTCAGGATTTCTTTCAAGTTAATGCCAGTATTAATCGGCAAATGGTGCCTCGTGTACTTCAGCTTTTAAATCTGACAGGAACAGAAACGGTGTTAGATCTATTTTGTGGTTTGGGGAACTTCACCTTGCCCATTGCTAGAAATGCCAAGCATGTTACAGGTATTGAAGGTGATCTAGGCATGGTAAACCGAGCGCGTCAAATGGCTACAGTGAATGGTGTTACGAATAGCGACTATTTTGTCAGTAATTTAATGGCGGAGGCTAAAGACTTAAAATCCGAGCCATGGCTCAAAAAGAAATATGATTGTATTGTGTTGGATCCGCCACGCTCAGGAGCTAAAGAAATTATCCAGCACTTCGGTAAACTAAAAGCAAAACGTATTGTTTATATTTCCTGTCACCCTGCAACTTTAGCGCGTGATGCTGGGGAGTTAGTGCATACCCATGGTTATAAATTGGTTGGGGCAGGGGTGATGGATATGTTCCCACAAACGGCACATGTTGAGTCGATAGCAGTATTTGAGAGATTGTAGGCAGTACCCTCTATCTGGAATGTATGGGGCGAATTAACTGAGTTTGTTATCCTTTACACTTATGCATACTTCAGAAACAGTTAGCTACGTATTAAAAGATCACAACTTCCGTGAAGTCTCTAAGGGAAGGGGAGTGCTTGATTATCATTTAGTGGATGAATTTGGCAATAAACGTACTGTTTCTGCAAGAGCTAGTATGGGGTGGAATAAAAAAATAAAATCTATACATCCCTTGGTACCTCGTGAGACACCTTTAGTTGAAGCTTTAGCTCAGACTGCTATTAATGAAACCATTACAGTAGACTTTTCTGAATTTAATAAAAAATTCCCGCGTGGCTCTATTCGCAGTAAATCAATGAAAGTGCGCAAGGTTAAAGCCATAGACCCTAATTCAGCTATTTCAAACATCAATTCTATTTCTCTGCAAAAAGTGCGTTTAA
>CAZWEA010000076.1:0-14919 GCA_964632635.1 uncultured Cocleimonas sp.
TTTATCATTGATATAGCTACTGGAAAACAAATTTGGAGCACAAAAGTTGCTGAGAGTGGTGCCGCTATTCTTGCACCTGATGATATTGAAAACCCAGTACCTGGTAGAGTTAGAGTTTTAGATGTGGATAGAAATGGTTCGATTGATCGTCTGTATTTTGGTGATACAGGCGGGCGTATTTGGCGAGTTGATCTTAATGCAAAAGTCACTGATCGTTTTGATATAAGTAGAGCAAGGCTACATATGTTCGCAGACCTTGGTGATCGTAAGTTTTTTGAGGAGCCAGATGTCGCTGTCTTTAATCATCATGGCCGATATTTGGCAACTGTTGCTATCGGTAGTGGTGATCGTACTAAGCCAATTACCGTTCCAACTACGGATAATCATTTCTTTGTTTTATATGATAAAGAAATTCTAACATTACCTACAAACAATGAAATTACTTTAACAGATTTGGATATGGCACCTTTGGCACCAGCAACTAATATCCTCGACCCTAGTTTTGATGGTTGGTATAAAACTCTAACAAGTACTACGGGTGAAAAAGTTTTGGCTAGCGCACTTACTTTTCAGGGAAAGGTGATGTTTACTACTTTTGGTACTACTGCGGTAATTCCTGATGCATGTAACCCGAGTAATGTAAATCAGTCAAGGCTTTATATAATGGACTTATTAGCAGGAGAACTTAATAGTAGTACTGCTGAGACATCAGGTGAAATCTTAGGAACGCCACAGGTCTATTTTGATAAGTTACAAGCTAAAGATGGGAGTGCTTGTGTAAAGGGTGACTGTGTACGTCCAGTTAAGATCAGAGTAGGTCGAGTTGGTCCAATAGATCTACCAGCACCACATTCTTTAGGCGCTTCGCCACCTTTACCAGATGCGTTTGAACGGGTGTATTGGTTAGACAATGAACAATAAAAATAAGTGTTAAATAAACAGGTGAAAATATGAATTATTCAATTACTAGAAAAAATCAGTCAGGATTTACTTTGATTGAGATCATTGTAGTTGTAGGCATTGTAGGTATTTTAGCATCAATCGCTTATCCTTCTTATGTAGACTACGTAAAAAAAGGTAAGCGTTCGGATGCAAAAGTTGAGTTGTTAAGAATTGCACAGTTGCAAGAGAGCTATTTTGTACAGAATTTAAGCTATGCAAATGACTTAGGAAATGGTGCAGGGGGGCTCCAATTAGGTGCTTCAGCTATTCCAACGGAACAAGGAAATTATAATGTTTCTATCACAACTACAGGTCCTGCAGGTTGTGGTGGTACAGTTGCCTCTCCTTGTTCTAGCTATACGCTGGAAGCTGAGCCAACGGGTGCGCAGGCGTATGATACATTCTGTGATGACTTTACGTTGACAAACACTGGTGTTAAAGATGTGTCAGTTGCTGGGCATAAAGAGGATTGTTGGAAGTAATTATATCCTTAATTTACTGAGGTTAGAGATAAATTATCTGAATTACTACAATCTTCCAAATAATACGGGGGTGCCATTTAGCTTATACGGCTTTTATCTTATTCTGTGCAAGACAAACCCGTTGATGCCCATTTAAATCATTGAGTTTTTGCACTTTAGAATATCCATTGTTAATGTAGCACTGTTCCACGAGAGAACCCTGAGTGGAACCGTGCTCAATTAATATCCACCCATTATGTTTAAGATAGTTATTTCCATATTTGATTATCGTTTCAATATCTTGCATACCCTTCTTTTTAGCTAGTAAAGCTTCCTGAGGTTCAAATCGAGTTGTTTTTTCTATTTTAGGATCATTCTTTTCAATATAAGGAGGGTTGGAAACAATGAGGTCAAAGTCATTTTCTTTTAGCTTATTAATTTCTAGTTCTGAATACCAGTTGGATAGTTGAAAACTAACCTGTGATTCTAACTTAAGGTTTCTCGCATTTTCTTTGGCTACATTTAATGCTTTGATTGAGTTGTCAGTTGCTAAGATGCTTGCATCGTTTCTTTCGGAGGCTAGAGCGAGTGCAATCGCACCTGACCCAGTGCCAAGTTCAAGAACCTTTGGGTTATCAATTGAGGTGAGTTTTTCTAATGAAAGTTCGACTAGTAATTCTGTTTCAGGGCGTGGTATTAATACATTGGGATTAACGATAAGGTCCAAAGTCCAAAAGGGCTTACTACCTAATAGATAAGCTACAGGGAAATCATCCATTCTTTTTTGAATACAAGTATTAAAATAATCAACTTGATCTAAACTAAGTTGCTTTTCTGGCCAGGTATGTAAATAGCTTCGAGTTTTATCTAAACAGTGAGCAAGTATTAAATCTGCATCTAATGATGGAGAGTCAGAGGTGCCTTTAAGGTTTTCTCTAGCGGCATTAAGAACATTTTTAATTGAATGGGTTATTTCAAGTGCCTTCTATCATAGCTTAGTTACTCACTTAAAGCAGATAGCTGTTCTGCTTGATACTCATTGATTAGTGGGTCAATTATCTGATCTAGAGAGCCTGAGATGAATTCATCTAGCTTATAAAGTGTTAAATTAATTCTGTGATCTGTAACTCGGCCCTGGGGATAATTATAGGTACGGATTCTCTCTGATCTATCGCCGCTTCCAACTAATGATTTTCGAGTTTCTGCTTGTTCTTTGTCTTGCTTTTGTTTTTCACCTTCCAGAATACGGGCGGACAACACGGATAAAGCTTGAGCTTTGTTTTTATGTTGAGAGCGTTGATCCTGACACTCTACAACAATTCCTGTTGGTAAATGCGTGATGCGTATGGCAGAGTCTGTTTTATTAACATGTTGTCCTCCAGCTCCTGATGCACGAAAAGTATCAATGCGCAAATCATTGCTATTAATTTTTTGTGCGGCAACTTCATCTGGTTCAGGCATGACAACAACGGTTGCAGCTGAAGTGTGTACACGCCCCTGTGATTCAGTATCAGGAACCCGCTGTACACGATGGGCTCCTGATTCAAATTTCAAACGAGAGTAGGCTCCACTTCCAATTATCCTTACGATAATTTCTTTATAGCCACCATGCTCTCCAAGGCTTTCATTGATTATTTCAACTTGCCACCGTTTTTTCTCAGCAAATCGTGAGTACATTCGAAATAAGTCACCAGCAAATATGGAAGCTTCGTCTCCACCTGTTCCAGCACGAATTTCCAGAAATATATTGCTTTCATCGTGTGGGTCTTTAGGTAGTAATAGTTTTTGAAGGTTTAACTCTATGCCTTCCAAGGATTTCTTGATTTCAAGTAATTCTTCTTTAGCCATATCTTTTAATTCAGAATCATCTAGCATTTCTTTTGCTGTTTCTTTATCTTCGATGATTTGACAGTAACGTTGATATTCTAAAACAACAGGTTCTAGTTGACTGTATTCAACGGATAGTTGGCGAAATTGATTTTGATTCTGCATCACTTCAGGTTCAGCTAATAATCCTGTAATTTCTTGGTGACGATCATTGAGATGATCTAGCTTGCTAATGATTGTTTCTTTCACTGCGAGTACATTCCTTATTTTTTATCTTTAGTGTTTTGGCTATTGTCTGATGAATCTTGTGATAAATTTAAAATCTTATCAGAAGCTTCTAATAATCTATGGTCACCTGACTGTGCCGCTTTATTCATAGAAACAGTCGCGTCATGCGCAAGTTTATTCGTGAGTGTATGTGCTAAAAAAACCAATACTTCATCTGCTGAAGTGCCATTTCTTAGAAGCTTTTGTGCTTTTTCTAAGGTTTGGTTTTGTATATTGTTAATTTTGGAGCGATAACTCCTGATAAGTTCCATTTGATCCTGAGCACGTAACCACCCCATGAAGGTTTCAACATGCTCTATAACCATAGCCTCGCCTTGTTCAGCTGCTTTTTCTCTGGATTTAATATTCTCATCAATAACTGATTTAAGATCATCAACTGTATAGAGATAGATATCATCTAACTCTCCCACTTCTTCTTCTATATCTCGCGGAACAGCAATATCAACCATGAAGACAGGTTTATGTTTGCGCTGTTTTAATGCTCGTTCAACAGTTCCCTTGCCGATGATGGGTACAGGTGCAGCAGTAGAGGATATAACGATATCTGCATCAGCTAAATAATCACCGATCTGTTGTAAGGAGATACCTTGTCCTCCTAGTTCTTTTGCAAGTTTATTTGCATTTTCTACGCTTCGATTAGCAATGATAATGTTTCCAATTTTTGCATTGCTAAGATGCTTACCTACCAACTCGATTGTTTCACCTGCTCCGATAAGAAGAGCAGTTTTGTTTTCAAACTTACTGAAAATCTGTTTGGCTAGATTTACTGCGGCAAATGCAACGGAAACGGGGTTTGAACCAATACTTGTTTCTGTTCGTACTTTTTTTGCTGTTGAAAATGCATGCTGCATAAGTCGTTTTAACGTGGTGCCAGCTGTATCAAGTTTAGTTGCTATTTTAAGTGCAGCTTTTAATTGTCCTAAAATTTGTGGTTCACCCAGTACCATTGAATCAAGTCCACTAGCTACTCTCATTACATGCTGTATTGCTTTTTTCTCAGAAAAATCATAAATACTTTTTTCTATTTGTTCAGCCGCTTCTGAATTTTGTTGTGTCAGCCAGCCAATTATATGATCTATTTTAGCATCTGAGAATGTATATATTTCTGTTCTATTACAAGTAGATAGAATGATAACTTCAGTAGAGGTGTTGGCTATATCATTCTTTATTTGTAGTAGTGTGTTATTTAAACCCTCGGGCGTAAATGCTACCTTCTCTCGAATAGCGACAGGAGCAGTTTTATGATTAATTCCAATTACACGTAATGACATAGGCGCGAGATTATAGCGTGAAAATGTGACTGTGAGTACACTTCACAACACGTCTTATCTGTTTTTTTTGTTTATAGACCAGTTAGCAGGTCATTTAGAGTCTTCATACTAGAGTATCTATCGGTTTTTTATAAAAGTTATAAGCTATAATTTTAGTGCAATTTATCTCTTAAGGAACCTCTGATTAAGTCGATTAGAATTTAGCGCAGAAAAGAGTCACTATTTTTCACGAAGTGAGTGGTAATAGTCGTTCTATTGCACCGATCTTCGTGGAGAGTATCGGCAGTTTTAGCAAGCTAAAGAAATAATTGGACTTGATCAGAGTCTCCTTTTCTGCACCTTTTGATCAGGATGAATATGGCGTATGACTTTGTTTCAAGGATTTAACAAAGCAAATAGTTTTACAAACTATTTAAAACTTTTAGTTTTATTTGTTTTTGTGGTTGTTTTAGAAGCTTGTAATTCAGAAGCAAGTTTTCCTCCCAAGCAGGTTTCAGTTAACTCGCAGGAAGGTGTACCATTTTATAATGCTTTAATCGGTGAACTATATATCCAGATTGGAGAAGAGCATTTAGCGGTAGACCATTATCTGAAAGCGGCCAGTTTGAGTAAGGATAGTTCTGTTTCTAAAAGAGTAACAGAACTTGCAACAGTAACAGGGCAACTGAAGAAAGGCCTTGAGTCCGCTAAACGTTGGGTTCAAATCAGCCCTGAAGATGTTGAGGCGCGTCAATACCTGATTCTACTTTACTTAAGGAATAATCAATTCAAACTTGCTTCGACTCATCTGCATGAAATTTATCTACTTTTGGATGCTACTAAACCCCAAAACAATTATGACGAAAGCGAGGCATTAAATTTTATAGGTACTTTACTGGCTGCAGAATCACATCACAATAAAGCTTTTGAAGTATTTGATTTGTTTTTGAAAAACCACACGATAAAGGAAAGTAGATTACAGCAAACTATTATATTAGCTTCATTAGCGATGAAAGCTAAAAAATATCAAAAAGTTGTTATATTGCTAACGGATCTTAGTGACTTAAATAAAAAGAATTTTGTTGATGTCAGTGCGATGCAAGCGAAAGCTTTAGCTCATCTTCATCAGGATGAGGCTGCAATTCAAATATTACAGTCAATTGTTAAAAATATTAGTGTAAATGATAGTACTAGATTAGAGCTTGTACGTTTGTTGGTTCGAAATCAACAGAAACAAAAAGGTTTTGAAATCCTTCAAGAGCTTGTAAATAAGCATCAGCATAATAATGAGTTATTAAAATCTTTAATTTCATTGCAGATAGACTTGTCACTTTGGGGAAGTGCCAGCTTAAATATAAACCGCTTAGCAGGGGTAAGTTCTTACAAATATGATGCAGAGTATTTTAGAGGTGAGATTCTAGAGTCTCAGGGGGTATTTGATAAAGCGTTGAAAAAGTATAAACAGGTAAAAGGTGGTGCCTTTCTAAGGCAATCACATAAGAAAGTTATTAGTCTAATACTTAAACTAAGCGGCCTGCCAGATACCCTAAATTATATTAATAAACAGAAAACAACAACAAAAAAAATAAAAGTTAAAGCCTATTGGAGCAAACTAGAGGCAGACTTATATTTCGCATCGAATAACAATAAAAAAGCCTTAAGTTTATATTCTTTGGCAATTGAGCTTTCACCCAAGAATAATGCATTCCGATATTATAGAGGTCTGTGTCATGTAAAAATGGGGAGTATTATCTTAGCAGAAAAGGACTTTAGACAAATCCTTAAGGAGAAAAAGAATGATGTTGATGCACTGAATGCATTAGGCTACATGTTGATTACACATACAACAAGGTTAGAAGAGGCGAAAACGTATATAGAAAAGGCATATAGCTTAGAGCCTAATGATCCTGTGATTTTGGATAGTATTGGCTGGTTAAACTATAAAAGAAAGGACTTTATTTCGGCTGAACAGTTTTTATCAAAGTCTTATCAATCAATCAAAAACCCTGAAGTTGCGACTCATTTAATTCGTACATTAATAAAACTAGGTCAGTCTCAGAAGGCTCGTGATATTTATAATGAAATCAGAATAGAATTCCCTAATAATGAAGAACTAAAGAATACGAAACATTTTTTGTCTGAAATTTGATAGTATGTTGGTTATTTTGATATTGATAGTAGGGGAATAAATGTTATTAAGAAAAACTACCTGGGTACTAGCCTGCGTGTGCTTGTTGGCTTTAAGCGCCTGTACACAGATAAATACTGCATCACATTCTGTTGATAAACCAATTAAAAGTAAAGTATCTAAGACAACAGGGTGGGGTCAACGTCAATTAGTTCTTTCTAGAAAACAATCTTGGAATCTAAATAGTAAAATATCATTACGTTTTTCCGATGAAAACTGGATATTTGGATTAAAATGGAAGCAGCGAAGCAAGTCACAATACCAAATGGATATTAGTAATCCCTTAACGGGAGCAATCGTAGCTAGGCTAAATCGGCATCATCAGGGTGTTACTTTGTTATCCAGAGATGGGAAAACATATAGAGATACAGATGAAGAGCGATTACTTCGAAGTCAAACAAACTTAAATATACCTGTAAAAGGATTACAATATTGGGTGCGTGGGTTAACTTCACCTCAATATAAGCTAGAAAAATTAGAGCTTGATACTTTTGGTCGACCTAGGACTATTTATCAGGCGGGTTGGAAAATACGCTATGCTAGTTATTTAAGCAATAGCGCTAATGCTATGCCAAGAAAAATAACGCTAACTCGTATCAATGATGATTTATATCTGAAAATTATTGCAAAAGCATGGTATTGATAAGTCGTAAAGATTAAACAATGGATAAAATCAACCTTCCTGCGCCAGCTAAACTTAACTTGTTTTTACATATAACTGGGCAGCGTGCTGATGGTTATCATCTATTACAGACAGTATTTCAGATGCTTGATTTTGCAGATGAGATTGAGTTAATTCGTAGAGATGATGGAATAATAAGTCGCCTTAAAGAAAATCAAGATATACCAATTGAGTCTGACCTTTGTCTTCGAGCGGCGAAACAACTACAAACCAGATATGGTGCTAAATTTGGTGTTGACATAAATTTGACTAAGAATCTCCCAATAGGGGGAGGAATTGGAGGCGGAAGCTCAGATGCTGCTACAGTACTGCATGGCCTAAATCTTTTATGGGAACTTGATCTTTCTATTGAAAAACTGGCAGAGGTTGGTTTAGAATTAGGTGCAGATGTGCCTGTTTTTGTTCATGGTTTTTCGGCATGGGCAGAAGGAATAGGTGAGTTATTAACACCAATTAAGCTACCTAAACAGTGGTTTGTTGTTATACAGCCTGAAGTATCTGTATCAACGGCAAAAATATTTAGTGATCAGGCATTGACACGAGATTGTGAAGCCCTCACAATAGCGCGCTTTCAAAACAAAAGTGGTTGCGAGAATTGTAGTAATGTTTTTCAACCCATAGTGATAAAAAAGTACCCGCAAATTGCAAAGGCAATGGATTGGTTATCTTTTTTTTCAGAGGCGAGATTGACCGGTACTGGTAGTTGTATTTTTGCCTCCTTTGAAACTAAATTAGAAGCAGAGCAGGTATTAATTGCTTTGGCTCAAACACCTGAGAAATGGCAAGGGTTCATTGCTAAGGGTTTGAATCAGTCACCGTTATTATCGGCAGTAAATGCTTTAGCAATAAACTAGTGTAATTACTATTGCAGAAATTTAATATTGGGCCGTCGCCAAGCGGTAAGGCACTGGGTTTTGATCTCAGTATGCGTAGGTTCGAATCCTACCGGCCCAGCCATTTTCATAAGTGGTTTATCATTTGAGCTTAAACAATCGTTTAAATTATAAAATGATGAACTGTTTTTAATTAGAGGTTTTCCTAAATAAACCTCTATTAAGTTAATTTTATATTGAGATCGGTCATGTCAGAGATAGACAGGATGATGCTTTTTTCTGGCAACGCCAACTTGAACCTTGCTAGAGAAGTTTCAGAGTTACTAGATATTTCACTAGGAAACTGTACTGTTACACAGTTTAGTGATGGTGAATCACATGTGGAAATTCTAGAAAATGTTCGCGGTCGTGATGTCTTCGTAATCCAACCTACCTGTGCCCCAACCAATGATAACTTAATGGAGTTATTAATAATGGTTGATGCTTTATACCGTGCTTCTGCAGGACGTATAACAGCCGTTATTCCTTACTTTGGATATGCTCGACAAGATCGTCGAGTAAGATCAAGAAGGGTGCCAATTTCAGCTAAGTTAGTCGCCGATATGATATCAACGAGCCGTGTTGATCGAGTGTTAACTATTGATTTACATTCTGATCAAATTCAAGGTTTTTTTGATCTGCCTGTTGATAATATCTATGCATCAGCCGTGTTACTAAGAGACATACTAGAGAAAGATTATAATGATCTTGTTGTAGTTTCTCCTGATGTTGGTGGTGTTGTAAGAGCAAGAGCAATGACGAAGAGTCTTGGTAGTGATGTAGGGCTTGCTATTATTGATAAGCGTCGTCCAGAACCTAATGTTTCTGCTGTAATGCACATTATTGGTGATGTTGAGAATAAAACCTGTGTATTAATCGATGATTTAGCTGATACTGCAGGTACTTTATGTCATGCTGCTTTGGCTCTTAAAGAACATGGGGCAAAGCAAGTTATTGCCTATGCAACGCATCCTGTTTTCTCGGGTCCCGCTATCGGAAATATCACGCAATCTAAATTAGATGAAGTGGTGGTAACTAACTCTATTCCGTTGAGTGAAGAAGCTCAGAAATGTGCTAAAATACGCCAGCTTTCTGTAGCAGATATATTGGCAGATACGATATCTCGAATACATAATGAGGAATCAGTGAGCCACTTATTTTCACATGTTGTTGATGATTAAATATTTTTTTCGGGCTATTTGATAGCCTGATTACGTGCAAAACTTGGTCGCGAGTTTTGCATTTTTTGTTAATGGGGAAACCCTTGTAATATTGGAGTAGTACAAAATGGCTAAATATAAATTAACCGCAGAATTACGTGATGATCTGGGGAAAGGTGCGAGCCGCCGCCTGCGTCGCGAAAATAAAGTACCTGCAGTCTTATACGGAGCAGGGCGTCCAGCTTGGTCTCTAACCTTGAATAGATTTGAGCTTGCACATAATTTGTTAGAAGAAACTTTCTACGCATCAATTATTGAGTTGACCTTAGATGGAAAAACCCAAAAAGTTTTTCTACGTGACTTACAGCGTCATCCAGCTAAGCCGGTTATTCTTCATGCTGACTTTATGCGTGTTCGAGATGATGTGGAAATGGTTCTTACACTTCCTCTTCATATTATTAATGATGATTCTTCAGTTGGTGTTAAAGCTGGTGGACTCTTAATGCGTAATATGTCTGATATTGAGATTTCCTGTTTACCAAAATATCTGCCTGAGTTTATCGAAATAGATGTAGCAGAATTAGGAGTAGATGAGACACTTCATCTTTCAGATATCAAGTTCCCAGAAGGTGTTGTCTCTACGATCATGGCACAAGCTGCAATAGATGCAGAAAATGATGAAGAATTTGATATTCACAGTGTTGATCAGCCTACAGTCTCAATCGTAACTCCTAAAGTTGAAGAAGAGATAGAAGCTAGCGCACCTGAAGCACCTGAAACTGAGGTTGAAGGCGAAGCAGATTCTGCAGATGCTGGAGACGATAGTTCGGAAGATTAGCTTGAGAATCGATGTCTAAAAAAGAAATCAAACTCATCATTGGCCTGGGTAATCCAGGTCAACAATATTCCAAAACCCGGCACAATGCCGGGTTTTGGTTTATTGATGCATTGGCAGATAAACTTAGTGCTAGTTTTAAAGCTGAAACGAAGTTTTCTGGTGAAGTGGCAAAGGTAAATATTGAAGGTCAAACTGTTTGGTTACTTAAGCCTGCTACCTTTATGAATCGCAGTGGTTTAGCTGCGCATCAATTATCTAAATTTTATAAAATTTCAGCAGAAGAGATACTCGTTGCTTACGACGAGTTGGATCTACCGGCAGGAACGATTCGACTGAAGCAAGCAGGTGGTCATGGTGGCCATAATGGGCTTCGTGATTTACATGCTCAAATAAGCAAAGATTATTTACGATTTCGTTTTGGAATAGGGCACCCAGGTGACCGAAACAAAGTGTCAGACTATGTTCTATCCAGACCAAATCATAATGATGAAATAGAAATTAATAATGCTATTGATCGAGCGCTTGATGTTATTGGTAAAGTTGTTTGTGGTGATACACAAAAAGCTATGAATACTTTACATACAAAATAACTGGCACTTCCACTCGAAAGTTTTACGAGAGAAAAATAAGCGTTAAACATAGAAGGAAAATACTATGGGTTTTAAATGTGGCATCGTTGGTCTTCCTAACGTAGGAAAATCAACACTATTTAATGCATTAACAAAAGCTGGAATAGCAGCAGAGAACTATCCATTTTGTACTATTGAGCCTAATGTTGGCATTGTACCAGTACCAGATCCACGAATGGATGAGTTAGCAAAAATTGTGAATCCTGAGCGAATTTTACCAACCACAATGGAATTTGTCGATATTGCAGGTTTGGTTTCAGGTGCTGCATCAGGTGAAGGTCTTGGTAATAAATTTCTTGCTCACATTCGTGAAACAGATGCGATAGCGCAGGTAGTACGATGTTTTGATAATGATGATATTGTACATGTTGATGGAAAAATTGACCCTGTATCTGATATTGAAACGATCAATACAGAATTAGCGTTAGCTGATCTTGATTCAGTAGAAAAGGCAATTAAACGCGCTGCTAAAAATGCTAAGTCGGGCAACAAAGAGGCGGCAGCACAAGTTGCACTATTTGAAAGGATACAGTTGCAATTAGCCGATGGAAATTCTGCGCGTTCTGCTAACATCACAGATGATGAAAAACCACTTTTAAAAGAGTTACAGCTAATTACTATTAAGCCCATTTTGTTTGTTGCAAACGTGGCAGAAGATGGATTTGAAAACAACCCTTATCTTGATGCTGTAAAAGAAATAGCGGCAAAAGAGAATGCTAAAGTCGTAGCCGTGTCAGCAGAGATGGAGGCAGAAATGTCGGCGCTTGAGAAAGATGAATTGGAGATGTTTCTTGACGAATTAGGTCTTGAAGAACCTGGGTTGAATCGTGTTATTAATGCAGGCTATCAACTGCTACATCTGCAAACATTTTTTACAGCAGGAGTTAAAGAAGTTAGAGCTTGGACAGTTGCTGTGGGTGCAACAGCGCCTAATGGAGCAGGTAAAATCCATACTGATTTTGAAAAAGGCTTTATTCGTGCAGAAGTTGTCGGTTACGATGATTTTATTGAGAATAATGGTGAAGCAGGGGCTAAGGATGCTGGTAAGTGGCGTTTAGAGGGTAAGGATTATATTCTTCAAGAAGGGGATGTAGTACATTTTCGTTTTAACGTCTAATTCTGACACAGCTTGTTTTATCTTACTCAATTTCTTCGTTGGTCAATGATCACTTACGCATGTAAGCTCTCACATTCCCTATCTTGAGTAAGCTAAGAAATGCCAGAATTTCTAGCTGAGGTTTTTTCAGCTTATTTCGTAAGCTATTTGTACAAATCAAGCTCCTAGGTAACAGATTAAACCGATGACATAGGTAACACAACTCACCATTACCGATGATAGCTCACGCTACTTACTTCGTTGTCAGGCATTACAGATCTTAATCCGATATCGTACGGATATGGCGAAGACTCCTGAGAAGTCGAATTATACGTCTATTCAAAAATGGCTTCACACCACGATGGCTAAGCAAGACTGTGAACTATTACCTTTTGTAAACTAAGCTTATTGGCTTTTCTATTGTGTAATTGCAGCATCGCAAGCTACAATCTTGTAAATACACGGGGGGTGCCATTTAGATTATAAGGCTCCATATATCGTATGATTCACCTTATTATATGCCCTACACGTTTTGCTATTCTCTGTCATACTCTCCTGTATATGCTTAAGAATTTACCCTATCGAACCAAGATAACACTACTGACGTTGATCCCTCTAATTTTAGCGATTGCAGGGATTTCTGCGGCAACCACTCAACAAACCAGAATACTTGCAGACACTCAAGCAACTGCCTTTGAACAGGAATTACTAGCAACAAAAAAGAATGAATTAGAAAATTATATGGCGCTTGCTTACACTGCAATTATTAATGTGTATGAAAACCCCAATATTGCTAAAAAGCATGCCCAAAAAGAGGTCTACGATATTCTAAAAAGTATGGAGTTTGGTAAAGATGGTTACTTTTACGTGTATGACTATCAAGGAATTAATATAGCGCATTCAAGAAAACCACATCTCGAAGGAAAGAATTTATTTAACTTTCAAGATGATACTGGTAAGTATTTAATTCAAGAATTAATCACCAAAGCAAAGCAAGGAGGAGGCTTTACCCGATACTTATGGGACAAGCCCTCAGGCGGGAAATCAGTTGAGAAACTCGGCTATTCAATTGGTTTAGATAAATGGCAATGGATGGTTGGCACCGGTTTATATATTGATGATATCCAACAAGGTGTTGCAAATATTAAATCTAAAGCCAAAAAGTCTATCACTAACATGATATTACTAACCACATTAATTGCCATTGCCGCGACGCTGATTACAGCTTTAGTTGGTTTTCTAATCAACTTATCAGAAAGTCGGCTCGCCACTCAAAAAATGCGCGACCTCACAAATAAAACAGTTAATTTCCAAGAAGATGAACGCAAACGTGTTTCAAGAGAGTTACATGATGGTATCAACCAATTATTAGTTTCAGTTCGCTTTAAGCTTGATAGAGCAAGAAGTCGTTTAAAAAAGCAACCCATTAATACCCCAGATGTCGCAGATATGATTGACGATGCTGATGATATTTTAAGTAATGGCATACAGGAAGTACGTCGTATCTCGCGGGATCTGCGACCTACCCTTTTAGATGATTTAGGTCTTCCTGCGGCGTTAGAAAGTCTTGTCTCTGACTTTTCAGAACGTACCAATATACACTATAAAATTGACCACTTTGACCCGCAAAAGCGCCTACCACAAAATATTGAAACTGCATTCTATCGGATTGTACAGGAGGCAATTAATAATATAGAAAAGCATGCACTTTCTGCTAAAAATGTCATTCTAAAAATAGAAAAAAAACGCAAAATCGTGACACTGAGTATTAGCAATGATGGTCTGGGTTTTGATAAACAAACACTTGATCAAACCAACCCCGAGCGTGGCTTAGGCCTTCGCAATATGATAGATCGTGCTGAATTACTAGAAGGACATATGACGGTAAATTCATCGCTTAGAAAAGGGACTACTGTTATCGTAAGTATTCCTTTATCCTAGAGTGATGAATATAAATCCTTTGCCAGAATCATTGACTCAAGAAAATATCATCACCGTTGTGTTAGCCGACGATCATCCTCTGGTTCAGGATGGTATTCGCACAAGGTTTGAAGATATTGAAGATATTGATGTTATAGGTGTCGCTGATAACGGTAAAGAACTTTTAGAAAAAGCAGAACTCCTCAACCCTGATATCATAATCACTGACATCAGCATGCCAGGTATTAATGGCTTAGAAGCGACACGAATACTCACTAAAAGCCATCCACAAATTAAAACCCTAATACTCACTATGCATGACAATAAAGAGTATATGCAAAATGCTTTAGATTCTGGTGCTAGAGGTTATTTATTAAAAGACCAGCCAGCGTTTGAATTAATTGAAGCGGTACGTTCTATTTATAAGGGAAAAACACATTTTTGCTCTACTGCAGATAAAGTCTTCGATGATAATAAAAGTAATTCAAATAAACTGACTAAGCGTGAACAAGCTATTCTGGTTGAACTACTTAGTGGCTTGAATAATAAAAGTATTTCAGAAAAACTATCCATTAGCGTGCGAACGGTAGAATGCCACCGTGGAAATATCTACCGTAAGTTGGATACGCATTCAATGTCAGGGTTAATTCGTTATGCTAAGAAGCATGGTTATAGTTAAGGTACGCTTAAGGCACCATATCAATATTGATACTTTCTAAAACGTTATTAGCGCTTCAACCGCCCAAAGTCTTTTTCCAAAGGTATT
>CAZWEA010000077.1:0-3475 GCA_964632635.1 uncultured Cocleimonas sp.
ATTCTGAGAATATGAAACTGACGGAGAAATTAGGCAATCTCGTTTGCCCTATTTAGGAAAGTAAAATAATGCACTATAAAATACAAGTACCGAATATCAAAAGTACCGGTTTAACAACAGATAAAACAATAACCATAACTTCTCCATACGATGGTTCAGCAATAGGAACAGTTGAAGTCATTGACCAAGCAGGCGCAAAACAGGCTTTGATTAATGCCTCGACACTTTTTAATAACAAAAAAGCATGGTTAAGTGCGGATCAACGTATTCAAATACTCAAAAAAACTGCTGAACTCATGCAAAAGCGCTTTGATGACTTGGTACAAATTGCATTGTCCGAAGGTGGTAAACCATTACAAGACACACGCGTAGAAATGAACCGTGCGATTGATGGTGTTTTAAATTGTGTAGAGTTAATCCGCAACGAGCATGGTACTGAAATCCCGATGCAAATAAACCCTGCATCAGCCAACCGTGTAGCGTTTACCAGAAAAACGCCACGTGGTGTGGTATTGGCATTTAGTGCGTTTAACCATCCCATCAATCTCATTGTTCATCAAGTTGCACCTGCGGTTGCTACAGGTTGCCCTGTGATTATAAAACCTGCATCAGATACCGCCTTATCAGCGTTTGCTTTTTGTGAATTGTTACAAGAAGCAGGCTTGCCAGAAGGTTGGTGTCAGCCCATAGCGGTTGAAAATCTAAATGTAGCAGGTCAAATGGTTGAAGATAAACGTGTTGATTTCTTTACTTTTATCGGTAGCGGGCGCGTGGGTTGGATGTTGAAATCTAAACTATCAGCAGGTACACATTGTGCCTTAGAGCATGGAGGCGCTGCACCTGTAATTGTCGCAGAGGATGCAGATGTGACGGACATGTTGCCTCTGCTTGCCAAGGGTGGTTTTTATCATGCAGGGCAGGTGTGTGTATCGGTACAGCGTGTGTTTGTGCATGAGTCTTTATTTGATCAAGTCAGCCAAGGTTTGGTTGATTATGCCAAGAAAATGAAGTCGGGTGACCCTGCAGATGAGGCTACAGAAATTGGTCCGTTGATTCGTCATGCAGAAGTTGATCGGATTGAAAGCTGGGTGTTTGAAGCGATTGAAGAATCAGCCGTACTTGCAGTGGGTGGAAAACGATCGGGTGATGCCTTTTATGAGCCAACAGTTTTATTAAACCCTGATAGTAAAAGCAAAGTCAGTCAGCAGGAAATATTTGGTCCAGTGATTTGTGTCTATAGCTACACCGATATGGGCGAAGCGATAGAGCGCGCCAATGCCGTACCATTTTCATTCCAAGCATCAATATTTACCAAAAATATTGATACCGCACTAGCAGGCTGGCAAGATTTAGAAGCCACCGCTGTAATGATCAATGATCACACTGCCTTTAGAGTCGATTGGATGCCTTTTGGTGGTGAAAAAGAGTCAGGTTATGGCATGGGAGGCATACCCTTTACCTATCGTGATATGCAAGTTGAGAAAATGGCAGTAATTCGGTCACCTGCACTAAAGTTTTGAATGCAAACCAGACCTTGTTGCGTAAAATAACATATGGCACCCCCCCCTTTTTTTAACAATTGTCAAAAAAAGGGGGGGGTGCCATATACTGTCTGTTTTGCTATCTAGCTAAGAAAAGTAACTTAAGGCTATAGAGAAAAAACAATAAAAATGCAATTAAACTCCATTCAGGAATACTTAAACCCATTAATGAATAGACTACTTCAGCACATTCACCTGAGCCTTCAAATATTTTTTGAATGACTTCGTTACTAGGTAGATTCTTCATCCAAAAATCTAAACCTGGGCCACACTCAGGTATTTGATCTTTGGGCAGATGCTGCAACCAAGTATGTCGACCTGCAATTAATATACCTGCAATACTTGCCAGTGTTAGTAGAAAGCCATAGATTCTTCGCCCCAATGCATTCTTCGGGTTGTGAATTAAAGCAATCAAGAAAATTACTCCTAAAGCGATTACCGCAACTCTTTGTACACTACACAGCGGGCAGGGTTCTAATCCAAGATTATATTGAAAAAAGAAAGCAATACCCATCATCGCAACGGTTGTTAGAAAGCCGACTAGTAGGCTAAGTCTGATACTTTTCAGCTGAGGTATATTAGACTGTAAGGTCATTATGTTTTTGCCATATTAATCATCTCAACAGCTGTTTGGATTGCAACTTCTAGACTTCCCGTACTAGCTTTTCCTGTTCCTGCTAAATCTAGTGCAGTACCGTGATCGACTGAGGTGCGAATGATGGGCAGCCCCAGCGTTATATTGACTGCGTTTCCAAAACCGACATGTTTGAGCACAGGTAGACCTTGATCGTGATACATGGCTAAAACGGCATCAGCAGTTTCAAGGTATTTCGGTGTAAATAAAGTATCCGCAGGTAAGGGCCCGTGTAAATTCATCCCCTGTGTCTGAAGCTTATTTATCACAGGTTCGATTGTATCAATTTCTTCCATACCTAAGTGACCATCTTCACCTGCATGAGGGTTTAGTCCACAGATTAGAATACGTGGTGATTGTAAACCAAACTTAGTTCTCAAATCATGATCTAAAATAGTGATTATTTGTGTTAGTAATTCTTTTGTAATGTGACGACTAATGTCTTTTAATGGCAGGTGAGTGGTTGCCAATGCTACGCGTAGATTCTCAGCTGCTAACATCATGACAGGAAGTTTTGCTTTAGTGAGCTTAGCTAAAAATTCTGTGTGCCCGGTAAATTTAATGCCTGCATCGTTGATAATTCCTTTGTGTAATGGGGCGGTAACAATTGCGTCAAACTCCTTAGAAACACAGCCCATTGTAGCTTTTGTTAAGGTATCTAGTACATATTGTGAATTATCGGCATTAAGTTGACCTGCGGTGACTTTTGTAGGGCACTTAATATCGAGAACAGTTATTTCTCCAGATTTATTAATTGTAGCTGGAGAATTTGCATCATAGCTAATGATGCTTACAGGAAGCCCCAATTGCTGTATACGCTCTTCCATCACTTTCATATCAGCAACTACTACAAGTTCTGCATCTATTTTAAATTGTGATGCTTTACTTGATTGTTGTGCCAGTTGAATGATTAGGTCGGGACCAATGCCTGCTGGCTCACCGGCTGTTACAGCTAAACGTGGTACATCATTCATAGTCGTGTATTAACCCTTTTTAGATCCTATATTCAACAAATGCAGCATCACGTAAACTTTGGAGCCAATTTTTATAATCTTCACTTTGTTTCTTCTCAGATAAAAGGGTCTGTGCTTGTAGTTTTATCGCTTGGCGCGTTTGATCACTGGTTCGTCGTTCAAGCACTTCAATAAGATGCCAGCCAAATTTAGTCTGAATGGGTTGGCTAAGTGTATTTAGTGGTAATGAAGATACTGCTTTTGCGAACGGAGGAACATAGGCAGTTGGGTTAACCATATTTAGTTTACCGCCATTTTGGGCACTACCTTTATCCGCTGAATGTGCT